>JBJTFJ010000044.1:0-2900 GCA_046093345.1 Fluviibacter sp.
GTTGCTGCTTGAATCGGATCTTCAGAAAGTGGGGATGTCATTGGTACGACATGAAACCGATAGCCCTGTGCATGATCAAGTCGTTCCAGACCCACGGTAAAAATGGGTGTCTGGCGTAGCGACTGCATGCGCTGTACTAGAGTAATTGTGTATGCAGGTTGCCCAAAGAAAGGTGCGTAAACACCATCACCTTCTGCCGGTACCTGATCTGGTAGAAAACCGATGGTTTGACCGCGCATCAGAGTCCGGACTAGGCCTTTGACGCCGGCCTGCGTGGCGGGAACCAGGGTTAATTGCGGTGAAAAGCGTATGCGATTAATCAGATCGCCCAACCACTTCATGCGGGGTTCTTTGAAAATCACCGTCGCTTTGTGTCGTTGGCTATAGATGGGGCCGAGCATCTCAAAACATCCAATGTGCGGTGAGATCAGGATAAGCCCCCGCCCCTGGGCAAGTGTTTCATCGATAAGTTGCCACTCATCGCAAACGACCAGATCCTGCAAACGATGGGCGTTACGCGGCGACCATAAGTAAGGTAGCTCGAGAAACATTTGGATGAGTTGCTGCATGGATTGCTTTTGCAACTCAGGCGGCGCATCAGGATAAGCAAATGCGATGTTTTTAGCGGCTCTCCGCTTGTAGGTGCCCGGCATCACCCAGCCAATCCAGCCAAAAAAAGCCCCAATTTTCTGAAGAACAATAAGCGGCAGTAGCCCCAGCCCTCGGAAAACGGCGATAACAAAGAATGTTGCGAAACGACTTGCCATGAGGCGACCTGAAAAAAACCAACCAGAACCCGGGCGAGTTGGTTAATTCCGCCCTGTTACTTACTGGATGGCCGTTGAGCCTATCGCTGCAAGTGCTGTATGGGTGCATTTTAACGCGAATGCATCAGGATTTGGGCGGAAACAGTTGCCAAACCCCATGATATACAAAGGGTTTTTAGATCAATGATCTAATTTGTGATAACTTCAATGCCGTCCAAGAAGCCTGTTTGTAACGCACAAGATTAAAGAACACCATGGAAAATCGTCTGGCCAGAATGTTGCTGGCAGTTGTTATTGTTTGCACATTGCCGGCTTGGAAGAATCTCGAGCGGGCGCCTGCCTTACCCCCGCTCTATGCCAATGAGGCCAGCATTGATGGCATGAAAGGTGTGCGTTATGCCACTTATCAGCGCAGCGGTATTGAAGCATTGCTAAAAGATCTGGAGGCTTCTCTACGGATCATGAACCGGGATGCACCCGGTGCGCCAATTAATTATTTGTCGATCTCTGGCGGCGGGGGCCGTGGCGCATTTGGTGCCGGGCTTCTTAATGGGTGGACTAAAAATGGATCTCGTCCAGAATTCAATATGGTGACAGGCGTCAGTACGGGGGCGCTGATGGCACCGTTTGCCTTTCTGGGTTCGGAATATGACGGGGTGTTAAAGCAGTTATATACCAGCATTACCTCTGACAACATTTACCGCAAACGGTCATATGCCTCGGTCCTTTTTTCAGATGGGCTGAGCGATACCACACCGCTCTACAATTTGATTTCAGCGCAAATTACGCCGGAACTGCTGCGAAAGGTGGCGCGTGAATATGCTGTCAAAAATCGCTGGTTACTTATTGCGACCACCAACCTGGATACCGGGCAGCCAATCATCTGGAACATGGGAAAGATTGCTACCTATGACACGCCAGAATCGCTGGAGCTGTTTAGAAAAGTGATGCTCGCGTCTGCATCGCTGCCCGGGTTCTTTTCCCCGGTGATGATCGATGCGGCTTATCAGGGCAAGAACTACCAGGAGATGCACGTCGATGGTGGTGTTAGCCGGCAGGTTTTTATTTATCCGGCCTCGCTGTTTCATGAGTCAGGTGCATACAAGCTGCTTGAGGGACGTAAGCGTGAAGCCTATCTGATTCGCAACGATATCCTGGAAGCAGAGCACTTTCAGACCGTTGAACGAAAGACCCTAGCGATAGCCAATCAGGCATTGGCGCAGTTTGCGCATTCACATGGCGATGGCGATATTTTCATGGCTTATCTTACGGCACGGCAGGATGGGTTCGGGTTCAACATGGCATTTGTGACAGATGACTTCAATCACAAAGCGCCAACATCCCGATTTGATAAGCAGTACATGGTTTCCTTGTTTGATTATGCAGAGAAGCGTGCCGAAAAGGGCTATCCTTGGTCCCGCACCCCGCCCGGACTGAATGAGTCCTTGTCGAGTAGCCTGATGAAGTATCGAGAGGTACTGAATGGTGATACAGCCAAAAAGTAATAATTCTTTGGCCTTAAGGCAGAGCTTGGTCAGCGGCCTCAAAGTTTTTTTGACGAGCCTCTTAGTTATTGCTGCAATTACAGCGTGTAGTCAGGAGAAAGGCACCATGAACTCAAGCAATTCTTCAAAAGCAGTGCCGATGGTTTTAAAGAACACGCCCCCCACAGCTGAATCCATCGTGCTTGGCATGGGCTGCTTCTGGGGTGCAGAAAATGGAAATCGTTTGTTTGGAGTCCTAACATTTTGATTTGTAAATTAAATAAATAGTTTTTCATTCTGTGTGAAGTTGTAAGACCCGTATTTTTGTGAAAATATCGTAGCTAAACTGTGTCAAACTAAAAGCCATGTCAGGTGATTTTCTATGTATGTACCAGCATCTTTCGCAGAAACAAATCGTCAACTTGCAACAGACTTGATTGCGAAGTACCCGCTTGGAGTGTTGTTCACAGCAGGTAGTTCTGGATTGTTCTCTTCAACAATTCCGTTTCAGTTTCGTATCAACGATAACAACAAGCAATTTCTTGTTGCTCACTTGGCAAGAGCAAACCCACATTGGAAAGATCTGGATAATTTAGAGGAATGCCTTGTGGTATTTAGTGGGGCTCATAACTATGTGACACCTGATTGG
>JBJTFJ010000045.1:0-2773 GCA_046093345.1 Fluviibacter sp.
TTATAGAACATCAGCTGGTCATGATCCTCCGGTACGTAGTTCTGGCCTTCCTGGTTCCAGATGCCAACGGCGCGGAACATGCCTTCCATACCGAAGGTGCGCGATTCATCCGGAACGATCGGGACGACGTTTCGGCCGACCTGCTTGTCTTTGAGCATCATGTTCATGATGCGGACAATGGCCATGGTGGTCGACAGTTCACGCCCTTCGCCAGACGCTTTAAGCAAAGCGTCAAAGGACGACAACGGCGGAATTGTTAATGCTTCGGCTTTGCGCCGGCGCTGTGGCAGGAAGCCACCCAGAGCCATACGGCGTTCCAGCATGTATTTGTGCTCTGCCGAATCTTCCGGGAATTTCAGATAGGGTAGTTCTTCAATTTCTTCATCCTTCACCGGCAGCGAGAAGCGATCGCGGAATCGCGCGATCTGCTCCTTATCCATTTTCTTTTGCTGATGGGAGGTGTTCATCGCTTCGCCGGCCTTGCCCATACCAAAGCCCTTAATGGTTTTGGCGAGGATGAGTGTCGGCTGGCCTTTATGCTTAATGGCACGGTCGTAAGCAGCGAAGATCTTGAATAGATCATGGCCGCCGCGATTCAGCTGCCAGATTTCGTCATCAGTCCAGTCGGCGACAAGTGCCTTGAGTTCGGGCGTGTTGAAGAAATGCTCGCGGACGTAGGCGCCATCTTTGGACTTAAAGGTCTGGTATTCGCCATCGCACAGATCCATCATGCGTTGCTTCAGAATGCCCTGGGTATCCCGCTGGAACAAAGCATCCCAGTGGGTGCCCCAGATCAGTTTGACCACATTCCATCCGGCACCACGGAACTCAGATTCCAGTTCCTGAATGATTTTGCCGTTGCCGCGTACCGGGCCATCGAGGCGTTGTAGGTTGCAATTGATGACAAAGATCAGGTTGTCGAGCTTTTCTCGACCGGCCATGCCGATTGCCCCCAGCGATTCGACTTCGTCCGTTTCACCGTCGCCGAGGAATGCCCAGACTTTGCGCTGTGTAGCTTTCTCTGCATTGATTAAACCGCGGCTGGCTAGATACTTCATGAAGCGCGCCTGGTAAATCGCTTGAATAGGGCCCAGACCCATCGACACGGTGGGGAACTGCCAGAAGTCAGGCATTAGCCAGGGGTGGGGGTAGGAGGAGATCCCCTTGCCGGTAGTTTCCTGACGGAAATGATCAAGCTGCGCTTCGGTAAATCGGCCAAGCATGAAGGCGCGCGCATAGACGCCGGGTACCGAGTGACCCTGGAAGAAAATCAGATCGCCATCGTGGCTGGCTGATGGTGCGTGCCAGAAATGCGAAAAGCCCACGTCATATAGGGCGGCAGCAGAAGCGAATGAGGCGATATGTCCGCCGACGTTGGTGTGTTTGTTGGCGCGTACAACCATCGCCATTGCGTTCCAGCGGATATAGGAGTGGATCTTGATCTCCATGTCCGCGTTGCCCGGATACTTGGGCTGTTGTGCAACAGGAATCGTGTTGATGTATTCGGTATTCGCGGAGTAAGGGATGTCGATACCTTTGGCGCGTGCCTGATCAATCAGCGTTTCGATCAGGTAGTGGGCGCGCTCATCCCCTTCATTACTGATAACGCCGTTGAGTGCATCCTGCCATTCGCGGGTTTCCTGGGGGTCCGAATCAGTGCTTTGACCGGGTATGGAATTCATTTCGTTTTCTGCCGACATGCTGCCTCCTTATTGAGACGGATTTCTAAGGAACCCGTGACGACCAGCGTTTATGACTCGATTTGGACAACCCGTTGTGACTATAGCGGTATGTGCCCTCGCGAAGTTCCGCGCCGCACAACCGTTGTGTCGGGTTGTTTGTTTTGCAATATGAAACAACGTCTTGTTATGTGAAAATACTAAAGCGCGATTCATCGTGCGTCAAGCGGTTCATTCGTTCTTTAATACAGAGCGTGGCATGATCGCAACATGCCTACACAAGAAGCCTCTTTTGCCAACTATTTGAGCCGGTTACGCTGTGAGGAACCGCAATGGCATGGATATCAACCAGAAGCACATGGCGATGCAGGGTTATTTCGGCAGTCCTTGCGCAATCTTGGGGTGCCGTTGCTGGAGTTGAATGAGGCACCGCAACCTATTGCCGAAAAATGGCTGGCAGAGGCCATGGTGCTTTCTGCCGAATACCTTGTGCCGGTCGTAGTGTTTGGCGGCATTAATTTGTCGTCCCGTGCTTTGGTTACTGGCAGACATGAAGAAGTGAGTGATTTATCGTGGCTTTCTGCGAGGCAAATAGCACTCACCTCCGCCATAGAAGCCTCTCCGCTCAATCAGGAACTCAGGCGCTCGCGTGACAAATCTGGTGTATTACACCTGGGCTGGCAACCAGAGTTTGATCAGCATGTGGGTAATTATTTAATGCTGGCCTGGAGTAGCCCTTTGCCATTACGGAGAATCCGGGATTTTTCTGCACGATGCCCTGACCTGGTGGTTTCCGGAGTGGGCGTTGATAGTTTGACAGCCGATGTGGCTGCTCAGGGAATTTCAGTGGCGCAGTGGCGGTTTGCAGTAAAATACAAGCTATGACTGCTCAAATTCTTGATGGTGCCGCGTTATCAAAACGTTTGCGTGCCGAATTCAAAGTGCGTGCCGATGAATTGGCGCTTCAGGGAACCCGGCCTGGACTGGCTGTCATTCTTGTGGGCGAGAATCCGGCATCGCAGGTTTATGTGCGAAACAAGATCAAGGCTTGCCACGAGGCCGGAATGGTTTCGTTTGATTTTCCATTCGCTGCA
>JBJTFJ010000046.1:0-2563 GCA_046093345.1 Fluviibacter sp.
GCTTTTCATGCAGCGTGTGCGGCGGCGGACCGTGCCTCTCGCCCACACTCTATCGAGGCATGCGTCCGCTTCTTAACCGAAGCGATCGATCTGATGCGTCCTTATCGGCTGGAAATGGGCACCAAGCTGGCTAATCCGGCAGGCAAGGATCTTTATGCCTGGTGGCGCGAGAGCAATACGGCAACGGTTCTCGCTGATCTCAAAGCAGCCGGTGGCCCGTTGATCAACACAGCATCCGATGAATACTTCAAATCGGTGGATCGTAAAGCCGTTGAAAAAGCGGGCATGCCGGTGATTGATTGCGTTTTTGAAGACTTCAAAGACGGCAAGTTCAAGATTATTAGCTTTTATGCCAAACGCGCCAGAGGTCTGTTTGTGCGCGCTGCGGCTGTAGGCAGCTGGAAAACCCCTGCGGATCTGCAGAAGTTTGATGCCGAAGGTTACGGCTATGTGCCCGCCGCCTCGACCGAAACCAAACTAGTTTTCCGTCGGCGTGTTGCCTGAGTCGTCGTTAGCAAACAAATGAATCAAGGCAGCATCCGGCGACAAGATGGCAAAGGGACAGGGGCGTTGGCGCGCACGTGCCAGTTTGAGCACCAGGTTATCCCGGCTGATCAGGAGATCGGCCTTGGCGTATTGCGCCAGTTCCAGAAACATCTGGTCATCCGGGTCGCGGCATTTAGGCAGGGCCGGCAAAGCAGGGCTGTCTGCAGCCGGAAAGGGCAGCATCGTCAGGTGCGCCCGGTAGCGCTGCAGCAGATTGTTGCGGCCGGCTTCGTCGAGGCGAAACTGCGGGTAACCCGTTACCCGTTCCAACTCGGCCAGCGTTCGCTCATTGGCCAGGCAAATAAAGCGACCATTGCTAATGGCTTGCGCCAGCGCGGCCAGCGGCGGTGCCTGGAAATGAAACAGATCCATCACCACATTGGTGTCCAGTACCAATCGGGGCGGTTGCGCTATGACTGAAGCGGTCGACACGTCAACACCTTCCGTATGTGAAACTTGCGGCGCTTGCTGTGCCGCGTATCGCGTGGACTTTCATCCTTCCGAACTGGCCAAGACCACGCAGAGCGCCGGTGTACCCGTAGAGATGGCCATCGTACTCACCCCCAAGCTGATGCGGATGAAGGGAACTGATGAGGCATCCCCGCGTTGCGTTGCTTTGACCGGAGAGATCGGACAGCGGGTGGGGTGCAGCATTTATGCCGATAGACCCTCCCCCTGCCACGAGTTCAATCCCTGGGCGGCGCTGGCTAGTGTTGATGAAGCCTGCAATCGGGCGCGGCAACGCCATGGCCTGCCGCCCATTACCTAAACTCCGGCGCGAAAGTAATCGCAAGGTTTAAACCAGCGTCAGCAGGTCGGCGTAAGCTTTTTCGAACTGGCTCAGGCCAGCCGTTTGCAGGTCTTGCCCAATTTGTTCCAGATCAATGCCCAGACCTTGAAGCGCAATAAGTTGCTCCTGTGCTGCGGCCGCATCCTGAGTCAGTGTCTCTTGCGCAACGCCATGGTCACGAAAAGCCACGAGCGTGGCATCAGGAACTGTGTTCACGGTTTCCGGCCCAATTAACGCTTCAACATAAAGCGTATCGCGGTAGGCTGGGTTTTTGACCGAGGTTGAGGCCCAGAGTAGCCATTGAGGTTTGGCGCCGAGCGCCTTCAGATCAGCTTGCGTGCCAGACTGAGCCTCTTGCCATTGTGCGTAAGCCGTTTTACAGAGTGCGATGGCCGTCTTGCCTTGCAGGCTTTCCGGCAGTTTGGAATCTAGCGTGTTGTCGGTACGGCTAACAAAGAAGCTGGCCACTGAGGCTACATCGCCAATACGCTCCAGGGTACCTTGCTGCTGACAGTGTGCGACCCAGCGACGCAAACCGGCTTCGTGTGCGGCCTGAACCGCTTCGAGCTGCTCTAAAGAAAAAATCAGGGTCACATTAACGTTGATGCCTTGGGCGATCACTTCGCTGATGGCTTGGCAACCGGCCGTTGTGGCCGGAATCTTGATCATGGCATTAGGCCGGTTAATCGTGTGCCACAAACGCACGGCAGCGGCCGTGGTGCCTTTGGCATCGTGCGCCAGGGTGGGCGACACTTCGAAACTGACATAGCCCTGTTGCCCAGCGGTTTTTTCCCACAGCGGCAAAAACAGATCGCAGGCAGCCTGTATATCTGGCAGTACGACGTTTTCGAAACGGATTTCCGGGTTAGGCTCAACGCTGCGGGCAGCGGCAATCGCCGGTTGATACGCAGAATCCTTGCTCAGCGCCTGGTGAAATATGGCCGGGTTGGAGGTCAGACCAGCCACCGCATCGTTATTAATCCAGTCGGCCAGCGTGCCGCTTTCAATTAGCTGACGCGATAATGTATCCAGCCATATCTGCTGGCCTAATTGTGCAACCGCAGCAATTCGACTCTGGGAAATGGGGGCTTGATGCGTTGATTGGGTCATGGCAGTCTAATGGTCAGCTTCGTGTAAGGGTACAGGCGTAATTATGGCGTCTGACCTGTAAAACCATCGCCTTTTTCAAATCGGCGATGATGACCAGCCTGACACCATTCAGGATGC
>JBJTFJ010000047.1:0-5309 GCA_046093345.1 Fluviibacter sp.
CAACGTCATCGAGCGTCTATTTAGCGTACAGATCACACCAGATACCGCACCTGTCTGGCACCCCAGCGTCCGCTTCTTCCGGATTAGCAAAGACAGCCAGCTGATCGGACAGTTTTATCTGGATCTGTATGCCCGTGATGAAAAACGCGGTGGCGCCTGGATGGACGAAGCGCTGACCCGTCGCCGCATCGCTGGCGGTATCCAGACCCCAGTGGCCTATCTTAACTGCAACTTCCCGGCACCGGTCGGTAACAAACCCGCAACCTTCTCGCACGATGACGTGATCACACTTTTCCACGAAACCGGTCACGGTTTACACCACATGCTGACTCAGGTGGAAGACCTGGCCGTCTCGGGTATTCATGGTGTTGAATGGGATGCCGTTGAGCTGCCATCCCAGTTTATGGAGAACTTCTGCTGGGAATGGTCAGTGTTGCAAAGCATGACCGGCCACGTTGACACCGGCGAAGCTTTGCCTCAAGCCCTCTACGACAAGATGCTTGCAGCCAAGAACTTCCAGAGCGGCCTCTTCACGCTTCGTCAGCTGGAATTTGCACTGTTCGATCTTCTCATCCATAGCGATCCGACTTGCAGTACACCCGTTATGGATACACTCGCCCAGGTACGCCAAGAAGTAGCCGTGATTCTGCCACCGGCATGGCATCGGTTCCCGAATAGCTTCTCGCATATTTTTGCAGGCGGCTATGCCGCAGGCTACTACAGCTATAAATGGGCCGAAGTACTATCAGCCGATGCCTTTGCCGCATTTGAAGAAACCGGTAACCCAGTTGATCCTACTACCGGTAGCCGTTTCATGAAGGAAATCCTATCCGTTGGCGGCTCGCGCCCGGCCATCGAATCCTTCCGCGCATTCCGCGGGCGTGATCCGCAGGTCGATGCATTGCTGCGCCACTGCGGCATGACGGCAGAAACGGCCTAAAGCAAACACTCAAACGGAACCCTGAACACATGGAAACATTAACCAGCGTTCATACGCTCGAGCTACTCCCCTTCTTCAAGAACTTACCACTTGCCATCATCGGTCTTTTTTTGGCCCTGTGGATCAACGTATTCTTTCTACGCCGGATCGCAATCAATTTCGAAATTAGAGGCCGCGTCTGTCTCAATAGAAATAATCCGAATGGCGTCTTCCACTATTATTTTCTGGCAATTACCTATCTCATGATTGTCCAGATCATAGTCATCATTTTATGGGGAATCGCCCTCTATGCCTTGTCTTTGATTAAGGATCCCCTGGAAGCCATTATGTTTGCAGGGAGCTGTTACACCACCATGGGCATCGTGACAGAAGTCATGCCCACAGGCTGGAAATTCATTGCCATTATCATTGCTCTGTCCGGACTTTTTGCTATTGCGCTTGCGACCTCGACGATGATTAACATGTCCACACTCTTCCGGAGAGCCTGGCTGTTTAAACACGCATCAAGAATTGAAGCCATCCTGCAACGCGAACATATCGATATTCCGGACTTCATGTCTATTGAAGAAACGATCAAGGTCAAGGCTGAAATCAAAAAACCCGAAACACCCAAGTCATGAGCCTCATAAAATTCCAATCGCCCACCCAGGGAAGTGTCATCATGTTTGGCGAAGATGCACAAACGTTATTGGACACCCTGAATCTACCAGACCATGGTGAAATGACTACAGCTCAGCTACCCAGCTATCTCGATCGGCTCAAAACAGCCATCGAAGCGGACAAGGCAGCCAATCCTGTAATCTGGCCAGAAGATCTAAACGCGGAAGAAGAGGAAAACGCACCCGTCATCGTCCGCTTTTCTCAACGGGCCACGCCTATGGTTCAGTTGATAGAACGCTGCATTAGCGCTACTGAAACTATTCGCTGGTAGCGTTAACTCATACGCCAAATGGCAGGCCATCTTCCTGAGCAACTATACGTTCAGCCAACGGCATCAAATCTAGTCCGGTAATAGCTTCTAACTTAACGCAACGCTCACGGAGCGTCTGCTCATTTAACTGCGCCGTAGCAGAAACTGCACCCAGAGCAATCACATTGCCACCCGGTGTTTGCGGCAATAGGCGACTCTGCCCATGAAAGGCAGCATCCAAAGCAATACAGCTTTTAAGGAAGTGCGGGCTTCTGCTCAAGAAGTTACAAACAAGCAAACCGCCCTCTGCTAAACGCGCCCTGCAATGCTGATAGAAAGACAGGCTTTCAAGATCTCCCGTTTCTCCCTCTGCATCAAATCCGTCAATCAGGATCAAATCATATTGCTCGGTTGACGACTTTATCCAGGCAGCCCCTTCGGCAATTTCAATCTGTAGCCGATCACCCATTGGCGGCAAATTAAATGCCTGCCGCGCCGCCCCCACAACGACCGGTTCTAACTCAATCACGATCTGCTGCGCTTCGGGCAGACTGGCATAAAAAAATCTGGTTAAAGAAGCTGCTCCGAGCCCAATTTGCAGAATTCGCTTAGGCATTGCCGGCCAGTTAGCAGCGAGCAGCAATGCCGACATCATTTCACGTGTATATGCCAGCTCCAGATCATTAGGGCGACTAATCCGCATTGCCCCCTGCACCCAATCCGAGCCGAAATGCAGCGTACGAACGCCTCGGGCTTCACGAATCTCGATGGAACAAGACATAAGGATTATTGGTCATAAAAGCATAAGCTTAAACCAGCAATGCTAGACTCCATCAATACAGCGTTCAATGAAATCATCATGGCTAAAAAAGATAGGCAACCTGACCTGCTCAGCAAACTCGATAAACGCATCACCAATCGAGAGTTCAAACTACTGCTTAAGCCTCGCGGCCTAGACAGGCGGCACCGCATTACTGAACTGCAAACCGAAATCCACAATCTCTGCGAAGAGCAGGGATTAGTTTTTACCTCTCCAGAAACACTTAATAGCGGCATGCGCAACATCTACTTCGTAGACACGATGGATAGCGCACTGCGCCGTAACAAATTGATTCTGCGCGTTCGCGAATCCCGTAGAGAAGCCTGGACAGATGATTGGTGTGAGGTTACGTTCAAATGTCGCTCTGAAGACATCGACCGCGCCTGGGATCTGAACCCGATTCCTAAAACAGACATTCCTTTCCGAATCCGCTTTAAAGAAGAAATACTCAAAGACGGCCCAATCGGTTCTATTCGACGTCTGTACTCACACAATGCAATGATTGACCAGGTGCCTATTGAACGTGTCCCTAAAAGAACGCTTTCCGCACTACTACCAGTTTTTCCCGGTTTAGCTGAGGTTAACCTGCCCTTTGATCAAAAATTGCGCATTGTTGGCAATGCCAAAAACAAAGTATTAGAAGCGTGTGTCACGCTGGGTAACATCGCCTTCTCAGATACTGTCCATGCCCATTGTGAAATTGCCATCTGGTTTCATACCGTTGGCGACCCCATGGTTGGTGAACTCGCCTTTGCCTATAGAGTCCATAAGAACAACCGAAAAGACATTGAGGCACATCGCCTTGCCGACGCATTCTTTATCAAGCTGCAACAGTTTTTCGCCAAAGACCTTGCTCTAGGCACCACTAAAACCGCAATGATGTATGGCAGCAAAGAGTAATCAAGCCACTTTGAAGATCAGTTTGATTCAGATCTTCTGGCAGTTTTTCATTGTCGGCGCCATTAGCTTTGGCGGTGGAATTATTGCCTATCTGAAAGAGCTCCTGGTTACCCGTTACAAATGGGTCGACAATGACGAATTCCTGGTCATGCTCTCCATCAGCCAAACCATGCCTGGGCTTAATTCGGTCAACATTTCAATATTAATGGGAGACCGCTTGCGAGGCGCTCCCGGCGCCTGGGTCGCTACTATTGGCATGCTCCTCCCCGGCGGGTGTATTGTTTTAGGCATCGGCATGATCTACGGAATCAATAACGATCACCCCATGGCGAATCACGTTCTTGGTGGTATCGCTGCCGCTGCAGCAGCTTTACTCGCCACTGTGACTTGGGATATGGGCACTCGTATCTTCAAGAAACGTAAATCACTCGCCTTGCTTGTGCTCACCTTTGTACTGATGAGCATTGTGAAATGGCCGCTTCTTCTAGTGCTAGGCGTTGTGTTACCCCTGGCACTCTATATCTACAGACCGACACAATCCAACAAACCGGAAGCTTCCACATGACTTCCTGGATACAACTCGCCAGCGTATTTTCCATGCTATCGCTGCTGGCTGTAGGCGGTGGATCGGCGGTGCTGCCAGAAATGCAGAGCCTACTTCACGAACATTTCGGCTTCAGCCAAACAGAGTTTGTACGCGCCTACAGCGTTGGACAGATTGCCCCAGGCCCTAACATGCTTGCTGTGCTCATCATGGGCGACATGATCGATGGTATCGCCGGCGCTTTCATTGTTGCGCTAGCCTTCTTCATTCCTTCCAGCATTCTCTGCCTCTATGCAGGTCGCTTATGGGCGCGCATTGGCGACACGCCATGGCGGCACTCCCTTCAACAAGCGCTCGAACCTATTTCAATTGGCCTCATGTGTTCTGGCGTTTACACCATTGCCAAAGAATCATTAGTGAACTGGCAATCTTGTGCCGTAGCGCTTCTTGTGGGTCTATTACTCGTTAAAACCAAGATTAACCCGGTCATACTAATTCTTGGTTCGGGAGTCATCGGTCTTTTGGGTGCTTACCTAGCCTAACGCTAGAATAACAATCCCGCTTCAACCATAATGCGCGTCTGATTATTGTTCAGACCATTAGCACCAAAAGCTTGGCCCGCCAGTGGATTAAACGCTTTGACGTAACTCAACTCACCACGTGCAAATACTTTGCCCCACTGCACTGTTGGCGTCAGCGTACCCGACCAGGCCGCACTCCCAGGACCATACATCAGCCCTGCTGGATTATTGGCTAAATTGTTATTGCCGTAACTGCTTTGATATTCAAAACGAGCCGGTATAGACACATGAAACTTTGGTGCAACCCCATTCTGCAATGGGGTCACGTGATACACAGACAGCAAAGCAACGCCCAGTGATTGCGATTGTCCATTGATGCCTATTGCTGTATTAGTCGGCACGTAGGTGTATTGGGCATAGGGCATTACGCTCCAGCGATCATCTTGGTATTGGTAGATTAGATTCGCAATCTGCGAGTTGTTCTGCAAGAGCGGAGTCGCTGTCGTGTTCTGCGCATTACCGGAAACAGACCCCGTCCAACTGAGAGTCACATTGCTATAGCCACCTGTCTTAAGACCCAACGAGCCACCCAGCCAGTTATAGACATCGGAGTAAGCGCCATTATTCCAGGCCAATGATGCTGAAAAAATGTCTTCAGAAAAATTTAGCTGCAT
>JBJTFJ010000048.1:0-4480 GCA_046093345.1 Fluviibacter sp.
ATTCACCCGCGCAGCGGCTTTTTTCAGGATGGCATAAGCACCAATCATTTCGGCGGGCATAAGATCTTTGCCGATGCTGAAGTATGTCAGGGACCGCTGGGTCTGTGCCCCCCAGAGTTTATCGGCAGGAACCTCGATCTCCCCGAGGCTATCGCTTTCTATCCGGTATCTATTGATCATGATGGCCGCCTTGGCGAGTAAGAAAAACGACTACACGGTGAGTATGATCTTTTTTACAGATATGAAAAGATTTATTGACAGTAATTGGCCCAACCGGCAACCTTGTGCATCAACTTGAATTGCTATGAGACAGTCATGAGTCACAACAAACAGCTTCTAATTGCTTGCGTTACTGCATTCGCAGTATGTCATGCGCAGGCGGATGTTTACGATGAAGCTCGGCCGCTTGTTGAGATCAAGAACGGTAAGTTGCAGGGTGTGGAAACGAAAGGCATGCTTGCTTTTAAAAACATTCCATATGCGGCACCGCCCGTAGCCGATTTGCGGTGGCGTCCGCCGCAACCAGCTAAAGACTGGACAGGTATTAGAGATGCCAGCAAGTTTGGTGAAGCGTGTATACAGCCGCTGGTTTCGGGACTTAATAGCGAGTTAGTTCCGGGGTCGGAGGATTGCCTCAAGCTGAATGTATACACCCCTAAAGCTGCCAAAAACTTGCCGGTTATGGTCTGGTTCCATGGGGGCGGATTGGTTGAAGGATCTGCCAGTGAGCCCTACTACGAGCCAGTAGGCTTGATCAAAGAAGGTGTGCTGGTGGTTACCGTTGATTACCGAATTGGTAAGTTGGGGTTTTTTGCGCCTAAAGAATTAGCTGAAGAGGCAAAACAGCGTGGTGAACCGGTTGGCAATTACGGCACGATGGATCAGATTCATTCTCTGAAGTGGGTGCAGGACAATATTGCTGCTTTCGGAGGTGATCCAGACAATGTCACCATCTTTGGTCAATCAGCCGGTGGCCGGACGGTCACCTGGTTGATGACATCGCCCGCTGCCAAGGGGCTTTTTCACAAGGCAATCGCACTGAGTCCCCAGCAATTGCCTTTGCGCGATCAGGTTGCAGAAAAGTTGGGGATGCCGTCTACGGAATCGATCGATGCCAGATACATGAAGTCGCTGGGCGTTAAGTCGATGCAGGAAATGAGAGCCTTGCCGTCAGATAAGTTTCTGATTACGCCGCAAGAGTTTCAGGATGGTGAATTCGGCGGGGCATTTGTCGATGGACAGATTATTGTGGGAGATCCGATTCCACTCTTTGCCGAGGGTAAACAGCATAGGTTGCCATTTATGATTGGTACATTGTCTTGGGATGCTAGTTACTTCATGATTCTCGCGCCCAAGCTGCAAGATTATGCGAAGAAAATGGGTGAAAATCCGGCGGTGCTTAACAAGCTCTATGCCGGATTCAAGGATAAATGTGCTTTATCGGCAGAAGTGATGGCAGATGGCTGGTACAAGGGGGCTGTAAAGCTTCTTGCAGATAGTGCGAATAAATATGCGCCTAGCTACGCGTACTACTTCAACTACGTAACGCCGAACGTTCGCCCCGCGATGATCGGTGCTGCCCATACCTTTGAGCTGCCCTATGTTTTCGGGGCGCTGGATACAGTACCACGTGCACCGACTAAGCCTGAGCATGCCAACAATCAGTGCAAGCGGATCAATCAGGCGCTGATGGATATGAAGCAGAAGGGCCGATGGTCTAAGTACTGGTTCCCATCAACGGACCCGGCTAATAAAGAAGATCAGGCGATGGCCGAAACCATGGGCAAAAGCTGGGCAGCCTTTGCTAGAACTGGTAATCCTAATTACGTTGGTGGCGCTGAGTGGCCTCGTTATGACCTTAAAAATGATGTGATGCGGGAGTTCACCCACGGCGATAAGGCTTTGGTTAAAGATCTCAATAAGGAACGCGTGGATTATCAGATTCAAGCGGTTAAAGCGACTTACCAGCTGCAATAACTTAGAGTTAAAAGATGAAATTTAGAAATCGTGTTGCCCAGGCGCTAGCTGGCCTGATTATTCCCGTCGGTATGGCATGCGCGGAGGGCGTTTCCCCAATTCCTAAGGTAACGGATGAATTCCGCTTTGAGCTAACACCCTACCTGTGGATGGCTGGGTTAAGCGGCAATCTTGACTATAACAACGTACAGAAAGTGCAATCAAATTTGAGCGCCAATAAGATTCTGAGCAACCTGTCAGTGGGCGGCATGCTCGATGGTGAGGTGCACTATGGTCAATGGGGCTTAATGGGTAACGGCATTTTTGCGAAGCTATCCGCCAAGAGTTCCAAGTCGACACTCAAAGATCAGCAGGATCTGGAAGTGAATTCAACAACGGATGCCTGGATGGGGATTTACACAGCGGCGGGTACTTATACAGCCTATGTGGATCAAGCTGTCTATGTGGATGTGTTGGCTGGCGCGCGATTTCTGAACCTGAATAGCAAAGTGCAATTGGGCGCCGCACTAGCAAATACCCCTTATACAGGCGCTAGAACTTACTATGCATCAACGCATGCAACAGACGCGATTGCCGGGGTGAAGGGTCGTGTTCGCATTTCCGAAACGAGTTTCTACGTGCCGTTCTATGTGGATGCCGGCGGCGGTAGTTCTGTCGCCAAGTTCACAACACAGCAAACGTTGGGTATCGGATACGCTTTTGATTACGTCGATCTTTCGCTGGTTTACAACAATCTGTACTACAGCATGAGTAATGACAAAATTTCTTCTTATCTCAGCATGAGCGGCCCGCTGATTGCAGCGACGTTCCGTTTTTAGAGGCCCATTCCTGCAAGATGATTCGCCATGCAATGGACTCGCATAGGGTCTAGCGTGTGGCAGGTATGGCGACCTTGTTCATGCGCTCTAGAATGACTTCTGTTTGTCTTGCTAGGCCCTCGGTTTCACCCTTGCGATCATAGTACTGAGGGCTAGGCACCATCGAGGCCAGCATGGCGGCTTGGTATTCATTAAGTTCATTGGCAGAAATGCCAAAGTAATGCCGCGATGCTGCTTCAGCACCGAAGATACCTGTGCCCCACTCGATTTCATTCATATACACCTCAAGGATGCGGCGCTTGCTCCAGGTGCTTTCAATCATGAGTGTAATGAGCGCTTCTTCGCCTTTGCGGATAAAGCTTTTTTCTGGCCAGAGAAAGAGGTTCTTTGCTAATTGCTGGGTAATGGTGGAGCCGCCCGCAGCGATGCGACCACGCTTCTCGTTCTTTTCAAAGGCCTTCTGGATCCCATCCAGATCAAAACCAGTGTGCTGCATGAACTTGCTGTCTTCGGCGGCAATCAGCGCGCGCTTCAGATTAGGCGAAATGAATCCATAAGAGACCCAGGTCTGTTGCAGTTTTGCGCTCGGGTTCTTTTTTTGTAGTTCGGCAAGTCGAATTTTCATGAACTGGGTGGGGCCGGGTTCGTACACCTTCCAGACCAGGACCCAGGCAAAAAACCAGAGCTGTACGAGCAAAAAAAGACCTGTCAGCGTCATAAAAATTCGGAGCAGCCAGCGTGGGCGACGTTGGGACATGGCGCTTATTTTTTAGCGAGTTGTTCGCGCAATGCGTTGTAGACCGGCTGTGTTTCTGGATGGATCCCTCGCCAGAGGGTAAAGGCAACCGCTGCTTGTTCGACCAGCATGCCCAGGCCATCCGCGATGTGCGTTACACCCGCGATTCGTTGAGCTTCAAGAAATGGCGTGAGGGATTTGCCGTACATCATGTCATAAGCAAAGCCATCGTTTGCGATGGCGCCATCGGGGAGTTCAATGGCTTCGCCACCAAGGCTTGCGCTCGTGGCGTTAATCACGATATCGAAAGCACCCGTTGTGCCGACGATCTCAGGTAGTGCATCCAGTCCGCAACCATGTAGCAGACAACCCGCTGTTACAGCGTGCGGCGCGAAGAAATTTGCTAACTCACTGGCTCTGGTGGCGGTGCGGTTAGCGATGACTAAGGTGCTAGGCGCTGCGGCCAGTAGCGGCAAGATCACGCCACGTGTCGCTCCGCCTGCGCCGAGTAGGAGAATGCGTTTGTTGCGAAGGTTAAGACCGTGACGTTGCTGTAAATCATTCAGTAGGCCCTGCCCGTCGGTGTTGTCTCCCATCAGGCCATCGTTAGTCCAGGCAAATGTATTCACCGCACCGGCCATGGCTGCGCGATCGGATAAGGCGCCATGCTGTTTGGCATAAGACCAAGCGGCCTCTTTGTGCGGCTCCGTGATGTTTACGCCCCTGAAGCCGTCTCGAGGTAATCGATCCAGTGTATTGGTCAGCTCTGCGGGTGCAACGTCGATCGCTGTGTAGCGCAATTCCTGGCCGGTTTGCGCAGCAAATGCCGCGTGAATCTGCGGTGACATGGAGTGATGAATGGGATGGCCAAGAACGGCGTAATCATCCAGCGGCAGTGAGGTAGTCATCGAGTTTCCAATGCGTCGCCCCGGGTGAAGTTCCAGGTGCG
>JBJTFJ010000049.1:0-2743 GCA_046093345.1 Fluviibacter sp.
GCAGAAAGATTCTTAGTGGCGCCAGACTGATGAAAATGCAAAAGATGGGTTGATGCTTTTTGTTGCAACAGTGAGGTCACTGTGTGTTGCAGTTCAGTTTTCTGATCGGCTGATTGAAGCATATGCCGCAGATTATGACCACCATCACCAAACAGACAAAGACGTAAGTCACCGCGGGCGGTAACACGCAGGCGATTGCAGGTCTGGCAGAAGTCCTTGGCGTACGGGGCAATAATGCCGATTGTTCCAGCATAGTCCGGGTGGCTGAACTCCTGGGCAGGGCCTGCTGCTATGGAACGCGGTATTGGTTGCCATCCCCGATTCTTGAGGGCATCGCTAATATGGCTAGCGCACAAGTGATGTTTTTCAAAATACGCGCGGTTATCGCCAGTCTCCATCAGTTCGATGAAGCGCAGTGATATCCGACGGTCTTTCACGAAGGCCAGAAAGTTATCCAGCTCGTGATGATTCAAGTCCTTAAGTAATACGGTATTGATCTTGATGTCTTCAAAGCCGGCGTTTTCTGCAGCTTCGAGTCCCTTCAGAACCTGCGGCAGGTGATCCATACCTGTGATGCGCTGGAAGTTAACAGGATCAAGAGAGTCAATGCTGATATTAATCGCACTGATACCCGCATCACGCCACAGTTGGGCATGTTTGGCCAGTTGGTAACCATTGGTCGTCGTTGCGACTTTGCGGATGCCGGGAATTGCAGAAACGGTGGCGGCGATCTGGGCAAAATCTTTGCGAACGGTGGGCTCACCACCTGTCAGACGAACTTTCCATAATCCCAGTTCGGCAAAACCAGTGACCAGATGCCGGATTTCGTTTATGTCCAGAAAACGGCGGGGCGATTCTTCGACATAGCCATTAGGCAAACAGTAGCTACACCGGTAGTTGCACACGTCCGTGATGGACAGGCGCAGATACTGGAAGGAGCGGCCGTTGGCGTCTAGGATCATGGTCAGGTTCTAATGTCAGACGCCCGGCATGCCGTATTTGCGGAACCATGCCATACCAAGTTCCCAAGCTTTTTCGGCGGCTGCCTTGTTGTAGTTGGCGCGGTAATCTGCATTAAATGCATGGCCAACGCCAGGTAGGACAATAATTTCCGAGCCACTAGTCGATTTCTTAAGTTCGGCCTGCATTCGTGCTACTG
This sequence comes from Fluviibacter sp., assembly GCA_046093345.1. Classification (GTDB taxonomy): domain Bacteria; phylum Pseudomonadota; class Gammaproteobacteria; order Burkholderiales; family Rhodocyclaceae; genus Fluviibacter. The sequence continues at coordinate 1,160 of JBJTFJ010000049.1, forward strand.
ACTCTAAGCTGATTGAAGCGTCTTTCTCAGCATAGAGACCCAGCACCGGAACTTTGAGTTCAGATCCGAAATCAATCGGGTCTAGCGGGCGTTCATCCGAAACCATGCCTTCAACACGGCCGTAGTAGGCCAGACCGGCTGTTAGTTTAGGATTATGATAGGCGTATTCCCATACTGCGCGTCCGCCCCAGCAGTAGCCGACAGCGCCAGCAAGTGTCTTGTGACCTTGCAGGGATTTTCGTGCATAGTCGATGGTGGCGTCTAAATCAGCGTTGACCTGATCATCAGGTACTTTGGAAATTACCTCATTGAAAATCGTGACAACTTCCGTATGTTTGGTAACGTCACCCTGGCGAACAAAAAGTTCGGGGGCAATGGCTAGATAGCCAGCTTTAGCATAGCGACGGCAGACATCCTGAATGTGCTCATGTACGCCAAAGGCTTCATGAATCACCACAACAACCGGGTAGCGACCTGGCTTGGCAGGGCGGGCGTAGTAGCCCGGGATTTTGCCATTAGCCGTTGGGATCTGAATTGCGCCAGCGGTCAGGCCAGTAGTATCTGTCTTGATGATGTTGTCCTGCACCGGAGACGCTGCCAAAGCATAACCCGTCGTCAGCATACCCAGAATAAAGGTACGACGAGATAGCGGGGTTGGCTTTTCCATGATGCGCCTCTTTAACCGGGTTGTTTTTTAAATAACCAGCGATCAACAACAATATCAGTGACAACGGCACCCAGCCAGATGGACCAAAGGGTCAGCCATGCAGTGACAGCAAAAACAGAAGCGCCAGATACGCCTGCGCCAATAGCGCAACCACCCGCCAGAATGGCACCGAAACCCATGAAAACACCACCGATCATGTAACGGATCATGGTGTGCGGATCCTGAAAACCTTCAATTTTAAAGGTGCGGCTCACAATTGCAGCGCCCATTGAGCCGAGTAGCACGCCAGGAATTAAACCAAGGTCAAAACTCAAGGCTGCGCCCGGAGGTGACAGAAAATACATGAGGGTATCGGAAGTCGGTGAGGCAAAACTGAGGGAGTGCACAGGAACAACGATATCGAATGCGTTGCTCGAAACACCAAAGTTGAACCACCAGGCCGCTGCAATCATCAGGCCGACCACGCATCCCAGAATTACCGTGTAGGCGCTAACTGCATGCTTGCGCACCATGTAAACACCTAACATTAGCCATGCCACACTGAATGCCAAAGCTCCCCAGTTGCCAATGCCTGTAACGCCAATAAGGTTGCGGGAAGGGCCGTCGATTGTCCACCAGCTGCCAATTTCGGTGCGAAGCGGGGAGAAGATGCCTTCAAGAGAAGCTTGTGCCGCAACGGCAAAGACCAAGCCAGTCAGCAGTGCGCGAAGATTGCCGCCGCCCGTCAGTACAAGCATCCGGCCAGAGCATGCACGGCTCAGCGCCATACCGATGCCAAATACGAGTCCGCCAATGATGGCGCCGGAAAGTGAGCCACGATTGCTGAATTGGCGTAGACCATTCGTATCAAACAAACCACCGATAATAAGTAGTTGTGTTGCTATGAGGGCAATGGCAAAAGTGACTAACCAGATGGC
>JBJTFJ010000050.1:0-3833 GCA_046093345.1 Fluviibacter sp.
AAGCTCGGCACCAAAGGCCTTCATGGTCTGACGGCGTTCGACGGTCTGATTCTCTGGCATCACAAGAATCATCTTGTAGCCGCGCATGGCGGCCGCCATGGCAAGCGCAATGCCAGTATTGCCAGACGTGGCCTCGATGAGTGTATCACCGGGTTTAATGGTGCCACGCGCTTCTGCGTGCATAATCATCGACAATGCCGGGCGATCTTTGACTGAACCGGCCGGATTATTACCTTCTAGCTTGCCGAGTACGACACTATTCTGCGCATTAATGGCAGCCGCATCCAATCGCTGAATGCGAACGAGCGGCGTATTACCGACGGTATCGGCAAGGGTCTTATAGTTTGGGCGGGTGGGCATGCAGCCACTCCACATATTTGCCCACGCCTTCTTCTACCGTGTGGAACGGCGCTTCGTAACCCGCTTTACGCAGACGAGCAAGATCCGCTTGCGTAAAGGCCTGGTACTTGCCCTTGAGCGCTTCGGGGAACGGGATGTATTCAATCAGGCCTTGAGCAACCAGCTCATCGAGCGACAATTCACTTTCGCCCTTGAGTCGACGGCAAGTGTTTACGGTAGCGACGGCGACATCATTAAAGCTCTGCGCATTGCCCGAACCTAGGTTGAAGATACCGGAGACGTGCGTGTTCTCGAGGAACCACAGGTTCACATTGACCAGATCTTCGACAAAGACGAAGTCACGCTGCTGGCCGCCATTGGGGTAACCATGCGAGCCTTCAAACAGCTTCACTTTGCCGTTTTCACGGAACTGGTTGAAGTTATGAAATGCGACTGAAGCCATACGGCCTTTGTGCGATTCACGTGGGCCGTAGACGTTAAAGTAACGGAAGCCAGCAATCTGTGTCGAACTATCTTTGAGACGACGGCGCACGATCTGGTCAAACAGCAACTTGGAATAGCCGTAGACATTAAGTGGCGCTTCACAACCCGGCTCTTCGCGGAACTCGGTGCTGCCGCCGTAGGTTGCCGCGCTAGATGCATAAAGCATTGGCACATCCTGATCTTGCGCCCAATCGAGCAGGTCGATGGAATAACGATAGTTGTTCTCCATCATGTAGTGACCATCGTGCTCCATGGTGTCGGAGCAGGCGCCCTGATGCAGGATGGCATCGATCTCACCATCAAACTCGCCGGCCAACAGACGCGGCAGGAATTCGCGCTTATCGAAGTAATCGCTAATCTGGCAATCCACCATGTTGTGGAACTTGGCGGCGTTGGTGAGGTTATCAACCGCAATGATGTCGGTGATACCGCGCTCGTTAAGCGCCTTGACGATGTTGGATCCGATAAACCCTGCTGCACCGGTAACGAGGACTGCCATGATGGTGTGCTCCGATTATTCTTTAAATGCGATTCTATTAAAGCGCCTGTTGCAGCTCTTCTTTGGTGACTACGGCAGTGCCCAGTTTACCCACCACAATGCTGGCGGCCAGATTGGCAACACGCACGGCTTCCGGATAATCGGCGCCGCTGGCCAGCATCAGCGCTAGCGTAGCGATTACGGTGTCACCCGCACCGGACACATCAAACACTTCACGTGCTTTGGCGGCCTGATTAAATACACCTTCCGGGCGGAAGAGCGTCATACCCTCTTCGCTGCGCGTCAGCAGCAGCGCTTCGAGGCTGAGCTTTTCGCGTAACGCATCGGTCTTGGTTTTAAGGTCAGCTTCGTTATCCCACTTGCCAATCACTTCGCGCAATTCGGAACGATTTGGCGTTAGCAGGCTAGCGCCCGCATAACGGGCATAGTCATCGCCCTTTGGATCAACCAGTACACGCTTACCGGCCTTTTTGGCCAACTCGATCATCTTGGTGATGTGCGTTAGACCGCCCTTGCCGTAGTCCGACAGGATGACCAGATCATGTTCTGGCAACTGACGCTCAAAATCATCCAGCTTGGCCTGCAGCACTTCATGCGAAGGCGCTGTTTCAAAGTCGATACGCAGCAGCTGCTGCTGACGGCCGAGCACACGCAGCTTCACCGTCGTGCGAATGTTGGCATCATCGTGCAGGCCTGTTGCCACACCGGCATCTTCCAGCAGGCCACGCAGCGTCTGACCGGCTTCATCCGTACCCACAACAGAGAGCAGCGACACCTGCCCGCCCAGTGCCACGATATTACGGGCAACGTTAGCGGCCCCGCCGGGTCGCACTTCTTCCTTGTGCACATGCACGACAGGCACTGGCGCTTCTGGCGAAATGCGGGAGACTTCACCGAACCAGTAGCGGTCCAGCATGACATCGCCAACAACGAGCAGTCGGGTCTTAGAGAAATCGATCATGGTCATGGTGTCGTTTTATCAGATCAAATCGGTTAATTGGTTTGCCACTCATCCAGTACGCGCGCGACGCCCTGCTGCCATTGCGGTAGTTTTAAGGCAAAGCTACGCTCCAGCAGCTGCGTATTCAAGCGGGAATTCTGTGGGCGCTTTGCTGGTAGCGGGTAGTCTGATGCCGGAATGGGTTTGAGTGCGGCATCCTCGAGCTTGAGGGCAACGCCCTGCTGACGCGCCCGATCAATCACAAACTTGGCATAACCATACCAGCTGGTCTCGCCCGCAGCCGCCAGGTGATAGGTGCCGCCGGGTGCGCGACCCGAAAGTACATCGCGCAGGGCATGGGCGGTGACATCGGCAATGAGTTCGGCCGAGGTTGGCGCGCCGATCTGATCATCAATCACATTCAGTGCGTCGCGCTCCTGGGCGAGACGCAGCATGGTTTTAGCAAAGTTTCCGCCACGTGCTGCATAGACCCAGCTGGTGCGGAAAATCAGGTGACGGCAAAGCGCATCACGGATTTTGTTTTCACCGGCGAGCTTGGTGCTGCCATACACGCTGAGCGGGTTGGTAATGTCGTCTTCGACATAGGCTTCCGGCTTGCTGCCATCAAACACATAGTCTGTGGAGTAATGCACTAACAGCGAACCCATCTCGCGGGCATATAACGCCAACTCGGCAACCGCATCCACATTGATACGCTGTGCCATGGCCTGATCAGTCTCGGCTTTATCCACCGCGGTATAGGCAGCGGCGTTGACGATCACTTCCGGTTCGTACAGTTCTAGGGCTGCTTGAATCTGTGCCGCATTCGCCAGATCACATTCACTACGATTGAGTGCTGTGAGTTCTCCCAGAGGTGCCAAGGCACGCTGTAGCTCCCAGCCAACTTGACCGTCTTTGCCCAGCAGCAGAATCTTTTTATAGAAACCCATGGTTATATACGAATGCGCTTAGGCATCTTCCGTGGCGTAATGGGCTTCTACCCAACTGCGGTACTCGCCACTGGTCACGTGGTTGACCCACTCCTGGTTATCCAGATACCACTGCACCGTTTTGCGGATACCCGTCTCGAAAGTTTCCTGTGGCTTCCAGCCCAGTTCCTTTTCGAGCTTGCGGGCATCGATGGCATAACGGCGGTCGTGGCCAGGGCGATCCTGGACGAAGGTGATTTGCGTGGCGTAGCTCTGGCCATCAGCACGCGGCTTCAGTTCGTCGAGGATGGCACAGAGGGTGTTAACGACATCGAGGTTGGCTTTTTCATTCCAGCCGCCGACGTTATAGGTCTCACCCAGTTTGCCCGCTTCGAGCACACGGCGAATGGCACTGCAGTGGTCTTTAACGTAGAGCCAATCACGAATCTGTTGTCCGTCACCATAGATAGGAAGTGGCTTGCCGTTCAATGCATTGAGGATGCAGAGCGGAATGAGCTTTTCCGGGAAGTGATACGGGCCGTAGTTGTTAGAACAGTTGGTCGTTAAGACCGGCAGCCCGTAGGTGTGGTGCCAGGCACGAACCAGATGATCACTGGCCGCC
>JBJTFJ010000051.1:0-12550 GCA_046093345.1 Fluviibacter sp.
TGCGCGTCGGCAGACTCCACCGTACGACGCACCTTGCCCCAGAGATCAATCTCGTAAGAGAAGCCAACATTTCCCTGATAGTTATTGTCGAGGTAATCGATTCCACTACCGGTTGCCGCCGCCCCTTGTGATGAACGTGTACCGCTACCGGCCAGTGAAAGGTTCGGATACTGGGCCGAACCGGCTTGTAGCGCCATACCTTGTGCCTGCGCGATACGGGCAACGGCAATCTGCAGATCGGCGTTGTTGGCCAGCGCCAGTTCCTCGAGCTTGTTAAGCTCTGGATCATTGAACAGGGTCCACCAATCCTGCTGAATCACAACCGGCGCTTTTGCGGAAGCACCCGCCTCGGATGATTGGGGGACATCGGCGTTGTACTGCCCGGGCAGATCCATTTTAGGGCGTTCGTAGTCGGGCCCAACGGTACAGGCCGAAAGCCCGATGACACACAACGCCCAGAGCGGATAGAGACGCTTAGTCATGATGAGTCTCCTGCTTCGCCTCACCCGGAAACAGATCGCGCTTCTGATTTCTTCCCGACAACCAGGTAAAGAAGAGCGGTATGAAAATGGTGGCAATGAAGGTAGACGCCAGCATGCCGCCGAACACACCCGTGCCCATGGAACGACGCGCTGCGGAACCTGCTCCGGTTGAGATCACCAAGGGGAAAACACCGAGAATGAAAGCTAACGATGTCATAACAATCGGCCGGAAGCGCAACCGGGCTGCATGCAGCGCCGCATCGGAAACACTCATGCCCTCTGCGCGTTTCTGCGACGCAAACTCCACAATCAGAATGGCGTTCTTGGCTGAAAGCCCGACCAGAACCACCAGACCAATCTGGAAGTAGATGTCGCTCGGCATGCCGCGCAAGAGCACAGCAAATAGCGCCCCAAACAAGGCAAAAGGCACACCAAGAATTACCGCTAGCGGCAAAGACCAGCGTTCGTATTGCGCGGCCAGGATCAGGAAGACCATGATGATGCCAAAGACAAAAGCCAGGCCGGAGGTATTACCCGTACGAATTTGCTGGAAGGCCTGCCCGGACCAGGCCAGATCGTAACCGGGTGGTAGCGTTTCATTGGCCACTTCCTGCACGATCCGGATTGCATCACCCGAACTGACTCCCGGCACACCATTCCCCAGGAATTTGGCAGAGAGCACGCCGTTGAATCGTTCCAGCTGTTCCGGGCCAATCACGGAATTGGTTTTGATCAATGCAGACACAGGTACCATCGCCCCGTTGTCGGCGCGCACATAAATCTGCCCCAGGTCGGTTGGTTTGGCCCGATATAGTGCATCTGCCTGCATCTGCACGCGATACGTACGCCCGCTGATGTTGAAGTCATTTACATACAGCGAACCCATGCTGGCCTGTAGCGCCTGGTACACATCGGCCACAGGAATACCCAGTGATATCGCCTTGCTTTCGTCGACTTCGACATAAAGCTGTGGCGAGGTCGGTCGGAAGAAAGAGTTAATGCCTGTGAGTTCAGGTCGCTTCTTTAACGCATCGCCCAGCGCACCTGAAACTTTGGCGAGTTTCTGCACGGAGTCATCTCCGCGTGACTGAACATAAAACTCGAAACCACCGGCCGAACCAATGCCACGTATCGCGGGTGGGTTGAACACCAATGCCATACCATCACGCAGCGTCATACCCAGACCGGTAAATATTTTTGCCAGCGTGGTCGAATCGGTTTCACGCACGGACCAGTCTTTGAGTGGAATAAACACAGTACCGGCATTCGGTCTCATACCGCCACCAATAATGTCGTTACCGGCAATCACGAAAACCTTATCGACGCCGGGATTCTGCACAACGGCTTCCTGAAACGCCAGACCTGATTTTTCGGTGCGTTGCAGGCTGGCGCCATCCGGCAAAACCAATGCACTGATCAGATAGCCCTGATCTTCCGGGGGCACAAAGCCACCCGGCACCAGCCGGTACATGAGCAGACAACCCAGCACAATCGCCGTGAACACAGTGGTGCCAATGATGCGGTGATGCAATGTTTTATCAACGAGCCTTGTATAACTATCCGTAAACTTGGCGAACATCTCATTAAAAGGCTTGAAGACCTCATAAGGCTCATCGTGCTTATTGCTGAGTAGCACACCGCATAAGGCCGGCGTGAGTGTCAGCGCAACAATGCCCGACAGGGTAACGGCAATGGCCACGGTAACAGCAAACTGCTGGTAAAGCTTACCGGCAATACCGCCCAGGAACGCCACCGGAATAAACACGGCACTCAGTACCAGAACGATGGCAACAACAGCGCCAGAAACTTCGCGCATGGCTTCAACGGCTGCCTGCTTGGGCGGCAGGCGACGCTCTTTCATGAGGCGTTCGACGTTTTCCAATACGACGATCGCATCATCGACCACAATACCAATCGCCAGCACCATGGCGAATAGCGTGAGGGTATTAATCGAAAAGCCCAGTACCCATAGACCGGCAAAGGTGCCAATCAGCGACACCGGCACTGCCAGTAACGGGATCAGTGTGGCGCGCCAGTTCTGCAAAAACAGGAACACGACGGCCGCAACCAGAATCATGGCCTCGACCAGTGTTACGACAACTTCATGAATCGACGCGTTAACGAACTTGGTGGTGTCATAGGGAATGACGTAATCCACACCTGATGGAAAGCGGGTCTTGAGCTGCTCGAGTTTGTTGCGTACCCGTTCTGCCGTTTCCAGGGCATTGGCACCTGACTGCAGGAAGATCGCCACGCTGGCCACCGGTTTACCCAGCAAGGTGGTGTTGGCATCGTAGTTGGCAGCGCCTAACTCGATACGTGCAACATCTTTAAGCCTGAGCGTACCCGACGGCCCTTTGGATCGCAGGACAATGTCGCCAAACTGCTCCGGCGTTACCAAACGGCCCTTTGCCGTGACGGTGTAAACCAGTTGCTGACCCTGCTGGGCGGGTTCCTGACCAATCTTGCCCGCAACGTTCTGCTTGTTCTGTGCGCTAATGGCTGCAGAAATATCGGCGGTGGTGATGCCGAGTTGCGCCATTTTGTCCGGACGCAACCAGATACGCATCGAATAATCTTTGGCACCGAGGATTTGTGCATCCCCTACCCCTGGTAGACGCTTGAGCTCATCGAGCATATTGATGAGTACATAGTTCGACAGGAACAATGCCGGGCGACTGTTGTCAGGAGAGGTCGTTGTTGCAACCAGCAGAATATCGTTAGAGCGCTTCTGCACGGTGACACCGAACTGACGCACGATATCCGGCAAGCGTGGCTCAGCAATCTTGACGCGGTTGTTGACGTTCACCGTCGCCATATCAACGTTAGTACCCACCTCAAATGTGGCCGTTACTGTTAACGATCCATTCGATGCAGCGGTAGAGCTGAAGTAAATCAGATTCTCGACACCGGACAACTGCTCTTCGATCGGGCCGGCTACTGTACGCATCAGGGTTTCTGTCGAAGCCCCGGGATAGTTTGCCGAAATGATAACGGTTGGTGGTGCAATTTCAGGATAGTGAGCAACCGGCAGCACACGACCAGCGACCAGACCGGCCAGCACGATGACGATCGAGATCACCGCCGCAAAAATCGGCCGATGAATAAAGAAGCGCGAAAACACGGTTAACCGCCCTTATTTGCTGCAGGGGCTGCATTAACAGGCGCTGGCACAACGCTAGCCCCCGGACGGATTTTGATGATGTTATCGACAACGATCTTCATGCCCGGTTGCAGGCCATCCAGGATGATCCAGTCTTTACCGGACCAGACACCCGGTTTGATTGGCGTTGGAATGACTTTGCCATCCTCACCCATCACCCAGACCATAAAGCCTTTGTCTGACTGGATCACCGCTGCCTGCGGTACCAGATAGACGTTTTCCAGCTTGCCCGTACTGATGCGGGCGCGCAGGAACTGCCCCGGCAATAATTTTTCATCAGGGTTAGCAAAGGTTGCGCGTAGTTGTTGTGTACCGAGCTTCTGATCAATAAAGGTCGACTGGAAATTGATCTTGCCGATTTCCGGATACAGCGAACCATCATCCATCACAAGCTGAACCGTGGTGTCGGCATTTGGATCCAGACGCCCGCCCGGTAGATTAGCTGTTTCGTTATCAGACAAGCCGAAACGGATCCAGATTGGGTTCACCTGATGCAGTGTTGTGAGCAGGCTGCCATCGGCACTCGTACTGATCAGATTACCTTCAGAACGAACCGCACGCCCGGCGACACCACTCACAGGTGCCGTAACCGTGGTCCATTGCAGATTCAACTGCGCTTCTTTCAGATTGGCCTGGGCGATTTCATTGGCCGAAACTGCGTCGTCCATTTCTTTGCGACTAACGGCCTGCTGTGTGTAGAGTTTCTTCAGACGTGCAGCTTCACGTGCTGTCTGGGTGGCCTTAGCCTGAGCTTCTTCCAGTTTGATTTTGAAAGGCGCTGGATCAATCTGGAATAGAGGTTGTCCGGCACTTACCTTTTGCCCTTCTTCATACAGGCGCTTAACCAGTATGCCACCGACACGGGCACGAACTTCCGTTTCGTTAGCACCTTCGGCCTGAGCCATTACTTCGATGACATTAGGTACCGTTGTCGGCTCGGCAACCAGCAAAGTCACCGGGACAGGAGGTGGTGCTTTCGGCATTTTCTGCCAGTAGGTCCAGCCATTCCAGGCAATGACGACGATCAGGAATGCTCCGCCCCAGAGCAACGTTCTACGACGATGCTGTTGCCATTGCACCTGACTAAAACGTTGCGCCTTCTGATACGCAGGTTGCTCAGTCAGCACCCGGAATTTTGGCGCGAGCTTGGCAAGCTGCTGGCCTAACCAGACTTTAATGCGTGGTGGTTTAACAGACATGGGACATCCGGTTAATAGCAAAGGCAGAATTTGAGATTATATACATTTCCGCATGTATGTATATTCACTTATAATCTGCAGGGTTATGATTCACTTCACTTTGAACATCCCGCGAAATCAACCCTGATGGCACGCAGAACCAAAGAAGCCGCTCTAGAAACCCGCGCCCAGATCATCGATGCTGCGCGGCGCGTGTTTCATGCCGAAGGCGTGAACCGTTCAACACTGGACAAAGTCGCCAAAGCGGCGGGCGTAACGCGTGGCGCTGTTTACTGGCATTTTGCTAACAAGGCCGAAATTTTTCTTGCGGTCAAACAAACGTACACCAGTGAATTTGACCAGCTTCAATCTCTGCTCACGCCACAGGATGACGAGCCGCCCCTCTCTGCACTTGGTAACTACTTGCAGCAGCTGTTCAGCGCCCTGCTCTCCAATACAGCCGCCAGAGAAACCTACGAGATCATGATGCTGCGTTGTGAGTACGTCGAAGAATTTGGCGAGGTGCTTCAGATCATTACCGAACCCTGCACAGATATTCTGGAAGCATTTGATCGCCTTTATCGGGAGGCCGTCACACGCCGGGAATTAAAACCCGGCCTCGATCCGGCGCTGATGGCGCTCGACACGCTGGCCTTTGCCCGCGGCACCCTACGCGCCATTCTTTCGTGTCAGCAGCACATTTACGGCAACGCTATCGAAGCGCTAATACGGGCCCACATCGATTTGCGTCGCGCCTAAAAAAACAAAGGCTCCGGAATTCGGAGCCTTGTTAACACAACAGCACAAGCTATTATTTGTTGGGTGTAATGCCCTGGAACATGTTGCGCGCCTGCGTCTGAATCTGGCTCTGCATGTTCTGAACCATCTTCTGGCTCTGATCCATATAGGCCGACATCAGGCTCTGCATGGCGGGTCCCTGATAGGTCAGGAACTGTGACCATAGGTCACTGCTGTTGCTATTGCCTTGCATCTTTTTCTGGAAATCAACAAAGGCCGTCATGTTTGTTTCCAGGTACTGACCCAGCACCGACTGCATCGCATTTCCGTAAAGACGGATCATGTGCGACAGCACTTCGCTACTGAAAATAGGAACGCCACCACTCTCTTCTTCAAGAATGATCTGCAGCAGAATGGCCCGCGTTAAATCATCACCGGTCTTGGCATCCACTACCAGAAAGTTCTCGTGTTGCAGAACCAATTCCTTAATATCTGCGAGGGTAATGTAAGCACTCGTACGGGTATCGTACAAACGACGATTGGGATACTTCTTGATCAAACGTTGAGATTCAGTCATGCACCTAGCCTTGATACAAAAATCACGAATGTGTTGGGCAAACCAGTTTCTTAATGTTGCTTATTTTGCAATGCATTATAAAAGGAAAAACCCCGTGAGTACAACTCGCCGGGGCTTTCAAATCAACAAGATGCAATCAGCATATTGCTGCGACTGCACCTTGGGTTTGACCTATTACTGGTAGTACAAACCGCCGTTGATGTTCATGGTGGCGCCAGTGATGAAGCCAGCCAGATCCGAAGCCAGGTAAACGGCCAGACCGGCGATTTCTTCAGGCTTGGCCAGACGCTTCATTGGCACGGTGTCAACGATGCTTTGCAGGATGTCTTCACGGATGGCCATAACCATCTTGGTGGCAACATAACCTGGGGTAATGGCGTTAACCGTAACACCCTTCGTAGCCATTTCGGCAGCCAGTGCCTTGGTGAAACCGATAACGCCGGCCTTGGCAGCCGAATAGTTGGTTTGACCGGCCTGACCCTTAACGCCATTAACCGAAGAAATGTTGATCACACGACCCCAGCCCTTTTCGGCCATCTTGGCGGCGAAAGGCTGCGTCACGTTATAAACGCTGTTCAGGTTGGTATTGATGACGGCATCCCACTGACCTTTGTCCATCTTGGTGAAGAACTTGTCGCGAGTGATACCGGCATTGTTTACCAGGACGTCGATCACGCCACCGGCCAGCTTTTCAGCTTCGGCAGCAGCTGCAACACACGATTCGTAGTTGCCAACATCACAAGCGACGGGGATGAAATTGGTAAAACCTTCAGCCTTTTGTTCGGCAAGCCAGGCTTCTTTGTCGTCGAACTCAGGGTGATAAGCGGCAACAACCTTGTAACCAGCCTTATCGAAAGCCTGACAGAAAGCGGTACCCAGGCCACCCATGGCGCCGGTGACGAATGCGATGTGCTGCGACATGTAAACATCCTTTCAAATTTAAAAACAAAAAAATCTAGCCACAAGACCGGTAATTAATACCCTGCTCGAGAATAAGTGTATCCCTTGTTTTGCCGCACCACAACAATAGCTACGGACAAATCAGAGGAATGACGGATTCGGGCGATTTATTTCTGACGAACGTAACGACCAGGCGCCGGCTCAATCGGACTAAAACCCTTTCCACCCAACGACTTAGGCGCAGCTTTCTCGCCACCTTTGAAATCAGCCAGCCAGGCTGACCAGTCTGACCACCAGCTGCCCGGTTTTTCGGTTGAAGAAGCTGCCCATTGATCGGCATCTCCCTTCAGATCGCCATCGACCCAATAACTACGGCGGTTTTTGGAGGCAGGATTAATCACACCGGCAATATGGCCGCTGGCGCCCAGAACAAAGCGATGGGTGCCCGTAAGTAGTCTTGTCACCAGATAAGCTGTCTGCCAGGGAACAATATGATCTTCCCGCGCTGCGAACAGATAGGTCGGCATATCTAGCCGCCCCAGATCAACCGGTTCGCCGCAGAGCTTGAGTTCACCCGGAACACGCAGGCGATTTTCCAGATAGGTATTGCGCAGATACCAGCAGGCCATGGGGCCAGGCAAGCCGGTGGAATCAGAATTCCAGTACAGAATGTCAAAAGGCTGCGGGGTATTGCCCAGCAGATAATTGCCAGAAACATATGGCCAGACCAAATCGTTAGGGCGCAGGGAAGAGAACATGGTCATGAGCTCTCTGCCTTCGAGCAACCCGCCCTTACCAATGGCAGCCTCTCGTGCGGCTACAGAGGGTGCGTCAACGAAGATATCAATGTCGCCGGTATCGACAAAATCGAGCATAGTCGTCAACAGGGTTAGCGATGCGGCTGGCTTCTCACCTCTGGCGGCCAGCACAGCCAGCGCTGATGAGAGCAGCGTGCCACCAATACAGAAGCCCAGCATATTCATGGTCTTGCTACCGCTGATGGCCTGAACAACCGGAATAGCGGAGAACGGGCCCAGCTCCAGATAGTTATCCCAGGTGCGGTGTGCATCTTCCTGACCCGGGTTTTTCCAGGAAATCAGAAAAACGGTATGACCCGCTTCAACGGCATAGCGCACCAGAGACGAATCCGGCTGCAGATCCATGATGTAGAAGCGATTGATACACGGCGGGGTAATGAGCAATGGGTGCTTACCCACCTTAGCCGTGAGCGGTGCATACTGAATCAGCTGGATTAGCTCGTTCTCATAGACGACCGCACCCTCGGTCGTAGCAAGATTTTTTCCGACTTCAAAAGCTGTTTCATCCGAGGTGCTGATACGTCCCTTGGCCAGATCCTTCAGCAAATTATTGATGCCTTCGGTAATCGAACGCCCTTCGGTCTTTAATGCCTTCTGAATGACTTCCGGATTGGTTGCCGCAAAGTTACTGGGCGACAGCGCATCAACAAACTGACTCGTGAGAAAACGGATTCTTGCTGATTCTTTGCTGTCTTCACTTGGCAGAATCTCTGCCAGACTATTCAGGAAGCGACTATTCAAAACATAAGCCTGCCGCATGTAATCATGCACGGGACTGGAAGACCATGAGGCATCGGCAAAACGACGATCTTTGGCAATGCCGCTAACCACCGGCGCCGCCTCATCATCCTGTTTACGGTTGAGCATCTGTTGCCATAACTGTTGATGCGCCGTCATAAGGTCATTAACCAATGGCTGGAACTGTTCAGCCGGTGGCGTCAGGGAACCGATGCCGCGCATCTGATCCTGCGGCAGCTTATCTTCAAGAAACCCAGTGAGGGTTTTGGTCAGTGCTTCGATCTGTTTCGGCAGGTCGCTAATACCCTGCATACCTGGCCAGAATGGGTTCTGAAATGACATCATGCTGCCCTACTCCCCGATGAGTGTCTGAACGACCTGAATTGAAAATACACCTAAAAGAATCATGCCGATCTGCAATCCGGTAGCTTTGAGTTCCGGACGCCTATGCAGTCCGGGTATCAGATCCGCAACCGAGACATAGAGCAGACTGGCTGCTGCCAATGCCAGCATGGTCGGCACCCAGCTCTCTAGCCCAGAGAGCAACAGGTACGCAATGAGGGCACCGGCCAGAGTGGCTACACTAGACACGACATTTAGCAGAATGGCATGCAAACGGCTAAACCCCGAGTGCAGCAAAATAACAAAGTCACCGGTTTCCTGTGGGATCTCGTGGGCAATGATCGCCAGCGCTGTGACAATACCAACCTCGGTACTGGCTGAAAAAGCCGCAGCAATCAGAATGCCATCCACAAAGTTGTGTACCACATCCCCTAATAGAATGAGCCAGCCAGAGGTCTTGACGCCATGGCTGTGAGCCGGATGTTCGTGCGCTTCACAGTGATGCTCGTGGCAATGGCGCCAGAGCACAAGCTTTTCGAGCAAAAAGAAAAATAGTATGCCACCCAGCACGGTGGTGGTGATCTGATGAACATTACCGGCATGTTCAAAAGCATGTGGCAGCAGGTCTAGAAATACCGCGCCCAGCATAGCGCCAATGGCATAGGACACCAGAATCGGCACAATGCGCGGATGTGATGCCAAAGAAACCAGCAATGAAACGACGACACTTGCGACCGTGCCGGCAAGGCACATCAGCACAATCCAGGTAATCGGAGAAAAGGTCATAACGGACTTCTGTCGTCGTTGGGTCGGTAAACGATGATTATAAGGGTCAGGGCCTGATCCAGATCATGGTCGCCATGCGACCCGTAACCTGATCGCGCCGAAAGGAGTAAAAACGCTCTGCCTGGCTATAGGTACAGTAGTCGCTGGAGGTGATGCTGTTTAGCCCCATGGCGCGTAGTTTTGCCGTAGCAATGCCCGATAAATCAGCCAGCCATTTTCCCGAAGTACCCGGTTTGAAATAGGTGCCATTTGCTGCATCCAGGCTAACAAAGGCATCCCGCACATCATCACCGACTTCAAAAGCCGCTGGCCCTATTGCCGGCCCCAGCCAGGCAAGCAGATTCTCAGGTTGGCCTTGAACGCTCGTAGTCATTTTATGAACCAGTGCTTCCAGCACGCCTGCAGCCAACCCACGCCAACCGGCATGCGCCGCACCAACGACGCGCCCTGTTTTATCGGCAAATAGCACCGGCAGACAATCGGCTGTCATTACAGCGCAAACAATGCCCGGCTCAGTGGTCATCACTGCATCGGCTTCCAACGATGCCTCATTTTTAGTGACTGGCAGTTCGAGAACACGCGTGCCATGCACCTGATTCAGCCAGACCGGTTGTGCCGGTACCACCTGCAATAAGCGGTTTCTATTTTCAGTGACGGCGTTTGGATCATCACCCACATGCTGGCCAAGATTAAATCCGCCATAAGGTAAGGGACCAAACCCCCGGCAGGTTTGCCAGGCTTCAACACCGGATGGCACTGGCCAATCCGGCACAAAGCCCGGCACATCCTTAGGCATTGTCTGCCAGATCGCGCAGATCGTTAATCAGATCAGCCATATCGGGTGGTGGCTGGACCGTCCACTTCATGGCTTCACCCGTTTCCGGATGAATCAGCCCCAGTTGACGGGCATGCAATGCCTGTCGTGGGAAATTCATGGCCGGCTCAGGCAATGGATAACGTCTGCCTGCAATATAAGTGGTATCGCCCACCAAGGGGTTACCCAGAAACCCCATATGGACACGAATCTGATGCGTACGGCCGGTTTCGAGCACACACTCGACGAGGCTACAACCGGGATACATTTCCAGAAGACGGTAATGCGTAATGGCTTCTTTGCCCTGACTGGTGACCGACATGCGTGTACGTTGGCGCTGATCTCTGCCCACAGGGGCGTTCACCGTACCATCCACCCGCGGCACCCCGCAAACTACCGCACGATAGAGGCGTTTTACGGTACGCGCCTGTAGCTGACGCACGAGGTTGGTATGTGCCGTCAGCGTCTTGGCAACGACCATCAGGCCGGAGGTATCTTTATCCAGGCGATGAACGATGCCGGCGCGCGGCAAATTTGTAAACGCCGGGTCATAGGCCAGCAGCCCATTGAGCAGGGTTCCCTGCCAATTACCTGCCGCAGGGTGCACTACCAGGCCGGCAGGTTTGTTGATTACGAGGATGTGTTCATCTTCGTAAACCACATGCAAATCCATCGGTTCCGGCAAAAAGGTACCCGCCTGCGCCTCGGTCAACACCTGATCAACCCGAACGGTCAGGTTTTCGCTGCCATAGATCTTGTGCTTAGGCTCCAGCACCGGCTTTCCATCCACCAGGATGCGGCCCGCTTTAATCCATTGCTGTAGGCGGTTACGGGAATGCTCGGGAATCATCTCGGCCAGCACCTGATCGAGGCGTCCGCCCTGAGTAGCGACCAGTTCTAGCGTGATATCATCGCCACTATTGTCTTCTAGGTCATCAAACGCCTCTGGCGTATCGATGTCTTCGGGGTAAGGCTGCGTTTTCATTGTGCGTAGTCTATCGTTTTCAGGCCGTTCAGGCCATTTTTTAGCTTAGTTTCGGGCTTCAAACCCACGCTTATTTCGCAAAAAAGCATGCCGCATACCACCCCGTCATCGATCCTGCGCACATTTCGTCGCTTTGTACTGCTCGGTCTCACCTTGAGCGTGCTGAGTGGTTGCGCGTTATTTCAGGAAGATACGGACCCGACCAAGGGCTGGTCTGCCAACAAGCTTTACACCACGGCGAAAGAGTCTCTGGACGAAGGCAACTACGAGCAAGCCGTTAAGTTCTACGAAAAACTGGAAGCACGTTACCCGTACGGCACGTATGCGCAGCAGGCTCAAATTGAAACGGCCTACGCGCACTACAAGGCGAATGAACCCGCCCCCGCTATTGCTGCCTGTGATCGCTTCATCAAATTACACCCGAACCATCCGAATCTTGACTATGTGTATTACCTGAAAGGGATGATCGGCTTTAACGAAGATCTGGGTTATGGCGGTTACATCATGCAACAGGATCCGACAGAACGTGATCCGAAAAGCATGCGCGAATCATTCATCGCGTTCAGGTATCTGTACGACAACTTCCCGAACAGCAAATACCGGGACGATGGTGCAAAACGGATGATCTGGCTGGTTAACGCCCTCGCCTCACACGATCTACACGTTGCCAACTATTACGTACGCCGTGGCGCCTGGCTGGCTGCCGCCAATCGTGCGCAAGATGTTGTACGTAACTACCCGGACGCCCCTGCTGTTGAAGAAGCTCTGGCCGTAATGAGCTACAGCTACGGCCAACTTGGTTTGCCTGATCTACAAAACGATAGTGAACGTGTTCTGAAACACAACTATCCGAACAGCCGCTTCCTCACCGAAGGCATCCAACGCTCCAAACCCTGGTATCAGCTGTACTAATTACCGATCAGGTGCTTTTGAAGTGATCGCGCATTTTGCGTAACGCCGCAAAAACGTCATTCGGCGCATCTTCTTCTGCAAGACAGGCTGAGGCTGCTAACGCTGGTTGATCCGCAC
>JBJTFJ010000052.1:0-2153 GCA_046093345.1 Fluviibacter sp.
CGCACCTGATCTAGGGTCACGGCGTATTCATCGACGGTTGTTAATGCAATCACTGGCCACTGCACCACCTGCTTGAGTGGCGCGGTGACATAAGTCAGCGCCATACGCATAGGCTCAAGGTAGCGGAATCGATCATCGAGCACCAACAAGGAGATCGATGTGCAGACGTACAGAATCAACAGGGCCAGCGGTGCTGGCCCTTGCTTGAATAACGGAGGGGGTTGGTGATTCAGTCCCGACATCAAAAAACTCCGCCAGATCGATAACAGACCTGGCGATAATTTTTATTCGCTGGCGAACACGTTACCCAGTTTGTCCATCTTCTCGAGGGCGATACCACAGCCGCGCACCACACAGGTCAGCGGATCTTCGGCCACCATCACTGGTAGGCCGGTTTCTTCGCGCAGCAGGCGATCCAGATCACGCAACAATGCGCCACCACCCGTCAGGATCAGGCCACGCTCGGCAATATCAGCACCCAGTTCTGGCGGTGTCTGTTCCAGCGCCTGCTTCACAGCGGTAACGATCTGGTTAGTCGGCTCAGACAACGCTTCAAGCATTTCATTCGAGGTCACAGTAAAGGTACGTGGAATGCCCTCTGCCAGGTTGCGACCCTTCACTTCCATCTCCATGACTTCAACGCCAGGGAATGCCGTGCCAATTTGCTTCTTGATGTTCTCCGCAGTGGTTTCACCGATCAGCATGCCGTAGTTACGACGGATGTAGTTGATGATCGACTCATCAAACTTATCTCCACCCACACGCACCGACGTCGAGTAAACCATGCCGCCCAGCGAAATAACGCCGACTTCGGTAGTGCCACCACCGATATCCACCACCATCGAACCCGTTGCGTCTTCAACCGGCAGGCCTGCACCAATTGCAGCTGCCATCGGCTCTTCAATCAGATAGACCTGCGAAGCGCCAGCACCCAGTGCCGATTCACGAATCGCACGACGCTCAACCTGAGTTGAACCGCAAGGCACACAAATGATGATGCGTGGCGACGGTGCAAACATACGTACATCATGCACGCGCTTGATGAACTGCTTGAGCATCTGCTCGGTCACCGTAAAGTCGGCGATCACACCGTCTTTCATTGGGCGAATAGCATTAATGCTGCCCGGGGTTTTACCCAGCATCATCTTGGCTTCTTTGCCCACTGCTTCAATCGACTTACGGGCGCTTGGACCACCGTCGGTACGAATAGCAACGACTGAAGGCTCATCCAGCACGATGCCTTTGCCACGCGAATAAATCAGCGTATTGGCCGTACCCAGATCGATAGCCAGGTCGTTAGAAAACATTCCGCGAAAGAGTCCGAACATGAAACACTCCAAATCTAAAATTAGGGCATGCGCGCAGAATCTGTCATTCGCGCTGCAATGCAGCAGGGCTTCAGAATTGAACCCCGACCAAACCGCGTATAATACCGCAAATTCAAGGGGATATTCCAAGGAATGCCTTTAGCATATCCCCCGGCCTGGCGATCCGATTTCGCCTCCTTAGCCGCCCTTTTCAGGTGGTTGAGGCAAATTCCACGATTACTCACGGCAACCGTAGATTCACATCATGGCTTTTACCCCTGAAGACGTACAAAGACTAGCCAAATTGGCCCGGATTGAGCTCAATAACGAGCAGGTTTCGGCTACTTTGGGCCATCTAGACAACATTTTTGGCATGATCGCCGACATGCGCCAGGTTAATACCGATAGCATTGCCCCCATGGCCCATGCCTGTGATGTGGCGCAACGCCTGCGCACCGACGCCGTGACCGAAGGCAGCCTGGAGCAGCGCGATCGTTGTCTGGCGCTGGCACCCGAAGCAGAAGCAGGTCTATTCCTTGTGCCAAAGGTGATCGAATGATTAACGCCAGCCTCAAAGAACTATCCGCTCAACTGGCCGCCAAGCAGGTTTCCAGCCTGGAGCTTACCGATCTCTTTTTAGGTCGTATTGCCCAACATAACCCGCTGATTAACGCCTTTGTGACCGTTGACGAAGAGAAATCACGCGCCGCAGCCAAGGCCGCTGATGCCACACTTGCTGCCGGTAATGCCGGCCCGCTCACCGGCGTGCCCATCGCCCATAAAGACATCTTCTGTCAGGACGGCTGGCGCACCACCTGCGGTTCGCGCATGCTGGAAAACTTCATC
>JBJTFJ010000053.1:0-3703 GCA_046093345.1 Fluviibacter sp.
ATGGCAGACGAAGATCGTGGTTTCTACGCAGTACAGTTCCACCCGGAAGTCACGCACACGCTCAAGGGCAAAGAGATGTTTGCCCGTTTCGTGCATGACATCTGTGGCTGTGGTCGCGACTGGAACATGCCGAATTATGTAGAAGAGGCCGTTGAAAAGATTCGTGCCCAGGTCGGCAAGGAAGAAGTCATTCTTGGCCTGTCTGGCGGTGTCGATTCTTCCGTTGCCGCTGCCCTGATTCATCGCGCCATTGGCGATCAGCTCACCTGTGTTTTCGTTGATAACGGTCTGCTGCGTTTAAACGAAGCGGAGCAGGTCATGGAAACCTTTGCCCGCGGTCTGGGCGTTAAGGTCGTTCACGTCGATGCGTCTGAACAGTTCCTTGGCCACCTCAAGGGCGTGACCGATCCTGAGCAGAAGCGCAAGATTATCGGCCGTGAATTCGTCGAAGTTTTCGATGCCGAATCCAAGAAATTAGTTAACGCTAAGTGGCTGGCTCAGGGCACGATTTATCCGGATGTGATTGAATCGGCCGGTGCAAAAACCGGTAAAGCACACACCATCAAATCGCACCACAATGTTGGCGGCCTGCCAGAGCATATGAAGCTCAAGCTGCTGGAACCGTTGCGTGAACTCTTCAAGGACGAAGTCCGTGAGCTTGGTGTTGCTCTTGGTCTGCCGCATGACATGGTTTACCGCCATCCTTTCCCGGGGCCTGGTCTGGGCGTTCGTATCCTTGGTGAAGTTAAAAAAGAATTCGCTGACTTGCTGCGCCGTGCAGACGCCATCTTTATTGATGAGCTGCGCGCTTCTGGTTGGTATGAAAAAACATCGCAGGCGTTCACTGTGTTTCTTCCAGTTAAGAGCGTTGGTGTGATGGGCGATGGCCGTACCTACGAATACGTTGTTGCGCTGCGTGCTGTTGAAACGCAGGACTTTATGACAGCGCACTGGGCAGAGTTGCCACACAGCCTGCTCGGTAAAGTCAGTAATCGCATCATTAACGAAGTGCGTGGTATCAACCGGGTGGTCTATGACATCTCCGGCAAACCACCGGCAACGATCGAGTGGGAATAACCCTCCCGGAGATTGTTGTTTGATTCAATATGAGGCCCTGTTTAGACAGGGCCTTCTGTTCTGGGTTCTACTAGAAGAAGTCTCCCATGGAAATTAAGGTCAACTTTCTCGATAAGCTGCGTCTAGAAGCCAAGTTTGATGACTTCACCGTCATCGCCGACCAGCCTATTCGCTACAAGGGCGATGGTTCAGCCCCCGGGCCTTTTGATTATTTCCTGGCCTCGTCTGCATTGTGTGCGGCCTACTTTGTAAAGCTATATTGCGACACCCGTAACATTCCAACAGAGAATATCCGCCTCTCGCAGAACAATATTGTCGACCCGGAAAACCGCTATCAGCAAACATTCAAGATTCAGGTCGAGCTGCCCCCGGATATAGCCGAGGTCGATCGTCGCGGCATCCTGAGCTCGATCGAACGCTGCACGGTTAAAAAGGTGGTGCAGACCGGGCCTGAATTCGTGATTGAAGAAGTGGAGAGCCTGGATGCCGATGCACAGTCGCTGCTGACATTAAAACCTGCGTCAGACTCGGGTACCTACATCACGGGCAAAGATCTCCCGCTGGAGCAAACTATCGCCAATATGTCGGGTCTATTGGCTGACATCGGTATCAAAATCGAAATTGCCTCGTGGCGGAACATCATCCCCAATGTCTGGTCCCTGCATATCCGTGATGCACATTCACCGATGTGTTTTACCAATGGCAAGGGCTCAACCAAAGAAAGCGCTTTGGCTTCTGCCCTTGGTGAATATATTGAACGACTGTCCAACAATCACTTCTACGCAGGCGCATTCTGGGGTGAAGAGATTGCCAATGCGCCCTTTGTGCATTATCCGAATGAACGCTGGTTCAAACCCGGTAAGAAAGATGCCTTGCCTGCAGAGATTCTTGATGAATACTGCCTCGAGATCTATAACCCGGATGGTGAACTGCATGCCTCGAACCTGATGGATACCAACTCCGGCAATAGCGAACGTGGCATCTGCTCGTTACCTTATGTAAGGCAATCTGATGGTGCGGTGGTCTACTTCCCGTCGAATCTGATAGAAAACCTCTTCGTCAGTAACGGCATGAGTGCTGGTAATACGTTGGCAGAAGCTCAGGTGCAGTGCCTATCTGAGATTTTTGAACGGGCAGTCAAGCGGGAAATTCTTGAAGGCGAAATCGCTTTGCCAGATGTGCCACAAGAAGTGTTGGCCAAGTACCCGGGCATTCTGGCCGGAATCGAGGGCTTAGAAGCACAGGGTTTCCCGGTGCTGGTCAAAGATGCGTCACTCGGCGGTAAATACCCCGTGATGTGCGTTACGCTGATGAATCCAAGAACGGGCGGTGTCTTTGCATCCTTCGGCGCGCATCCGAGTTTTGAAGTGGCGCTGGAACGCAGCCTGACAGAATTGCTACAAGGCCGCAGTTTTGAGGGCCTAAACGATTTGCCGCAGCCTACCTTCGAATCCAATGCGGTGACAGAGCCCAACAACTTTGTCGAGCATTTTATTGACTCCAGCGGTATCGTCTCATGGCGCTTTTTTAGCGCTAAAGCCGATTATGATTTTGTCGAATGGGATTTTTCTGCCACAGGTGAACTGGCCAATGCCGAAGAAGCTGCTACCTTGTTCGGTATTCTGGAAGACATGGGCAAAGAGGTCTATATGGCCGTCTTTGATCAATTAGGCGCTATTGCTTGTCGGATTCTGGTCCCCGGCTATTCGGAGGTGTATCCCGTCGAAGACCTGGTCTGGGACAACACCAATAAGGCGCTGTTATTCCGCAACGACATTCTGAATCTGCATCAGCTTGATGACGAGAGCCTCGAAGCCTTGCTGGATCGTTTAGAGAATAACGAGCTCGATGATTACTCAGATATTGCCACGTTGATAGGTATCCAGTTTGATGAGAATACGGCCTGGGGTCAGCTTACCGTTCTTGAATTGAAACTGCTCATTAATCTTGCGTTGCACCAGTACGAAGAGGCACATGAGCTAGTCGGCGCTTTCCTGCAGTTCAACGACAATACGGTTGAGCGTGGCTTGTTCTATCAGGCCTTGAACGTCGTTCTCGAAGTCTTGCTTGATAATGAGTTGGCGCTGGAAGACTATGAAGTTAATTTCCGGCGGATGTTTGGCAACGACCGTATGGATGCCGTTCTGGGGTCTATCGATGGCAGTGTCCGTTTTTACGGGTTAACACCCACGAGCACCAAACTCGAAGGCCTGGATCGTCACCACCGTTTGCTGGATAGCTACAGAAAACTTCATCAGGCTCGCGTCGCTAAAACGAGAGCGGTTAACTGAAGTAGCCCACCATGTCGGCCATAAAAATCCTTAGCCTCATCCCGCCGATGACGCAGCTGAATACACCGTATCCCTCTACGGCGTATTTAACGGGTTTTTTGCGTTCGCGTAGTTTCAATGCAGTCCAGGAAGACCTAGCGCTGGCGTTGGTGCTGCAGTTTTTTACCGCCACTGGCTTGGCTGATATCAAAGCAGCGGCATTGGCACAACCAGAAGAGGTTCGAAGTGCCAGCGTAAATTACTTCCTGGATTATTTCGATCGTTATCAACGTACCATTGAGCCCACTATTGCATTTCTGCAGGGCAGGGATAGCACGCTCAGTCACCGTATTGCC
>JBJTFJ010000054.1:0-27111 GCA_046093345.1 Fluviibacter sp.
GGGATATCCCACGCAACATTGACCAGTTCCTCACGGAAGGCAGAAAGCACCGGACGTGTCGTATCCGTGAGGTACTGTGCCTTGAGCTCGGCAGTCGGTGTCGGTTGCCCCTGTAACTGCTCAACAGCATCGGTCAGCTCAACCAATGTCTGCGCGCGTTCTTTATACAAGGCCACAATACTTTCCACGCTCGGTGTGCCCGTGTCTTTGGCCTGTCGCAGGGCGAGGCGACGACGGACATCCGCAGCTAGCCGCGCATCATCAGCCTGTTTGATGTAGTAGGCATTCAGCCAATTCAGTTTCTGCGTGTTGAATTGTGCCGCAGATGGTGTGATGTGATTCAGGTCAAACCATTCGACAAATTGCTCGCGGCTGAAAACTTCATCGTCACCATGAGACCAACCCAGGCGGGCCAGATAGTTGATGACAGCTTCTGGCAAATAGCCTTCATCATCGTACTGCATGACCGAAACTGCACCATGTCGCTTGGAGAGTTTCTGGCCGTCATCGCCCAGAATCATTGAGAGGTGCGCGTAGTGCGGTACCGGTGCACCCAGCGCTTTCAGAATGTTGATCTGGCGCGGCGTATTGTTTACGTGGTCATCACCGCGAATTACTTGAGTGATACCCATATCCCAGTCATCAACCACCACACAGAAGTTGTAGGTAGGGGTGCCATCGGCCCGGGCGATGATCAGATCATCCATTTCGGTATTGCTGATCTCGATACGGCCTTTGACAAGGTCGTCCCAGGCAACAACACCGTCTTGCGGGTTGCGGAATCGAATAACAGGATTTACACCAACGGGAACCTCGGGCAGCTCTTTGCCAGCCTCTGGACGCCAGCGGCCATCGTAACGTGGCTTGTCACCACGAGCTGTTTGTTCGGCACGCAGCGCTTCCAGTTCGGCAGTAGAGGTATAGCAAGGGTAGGCGGTTCCAGCTTCCAACATCTGCTGAATCACCGCTTTGTAGCGATCCATGCGCTGGGTCTGGTAGAACGGGCCTTCGTCATGTGCCAGCCCGAGCCAGTTCATGCCGTCCAGAATAGCCTGAACAGCTTCAGGTGTTGAACGTGCCAGATCGGTATCTTCGATACGCAATACAAACTGCCCCTTGTGGTGACGGGCAAAGGCCCATGAGAAGAGGGCGGTACGGGCGCCACCAATGTGTAGAAAGCCAGTAGGGGATGGGGCAAAGCGTGTGCGAACCATGAATGAATCCGGTAAACGTGTAAAAGCATTATTCTACCGGTTCAAGACCGCCTTCCCCATCCGCAACATTGACCCAGAACGACTATTTGTCTAGAATCCGCGCTTCGTTGGGCGGTTATATTCAGCGGTAGAAGGCTTCCTTCACACGGAAGAGGTCACTGGTTCGATCCCAGTACCGCCCACCACGAACAATAAAAAAGCCACCTGCGGGTGGCTTTTGCTTTATGCGGTTATGGGTTTTCAAACGAGCCGTCACCTGTCCAGGGTTCGCAGTAGGTCGAGTACATGCCGCCTCTTTGGTAGAAGGGGTCGGGCCATATTTCGGTGGTTTTTACAAGTAGGGAGTCTTGATCAAAACTCACCGTAAACGCCATACGTAATAGACTTGAATCGCACCAGCCCCAGTTCCAATCCAGGGAATTCTTTTGCGGGAAGCGGTAGGTGTCGCGGTAAGGGCCGATGATGCGCAAAACCTGCTCTTGTGTATCGCCGACTTTGATTTCTGTGAAATGCTTCAGATCCAGTACCTGTTCCTTACGGATCATTTTGCCCTGGTCATCAAAGTAGACCATGAAGCTCACCCATCCAGCTGGGCCACGCGGGTATGAGAGCTGCTGAACCTGTCCCTGCGGGTTCTTCCAGACCATCGCTGGTTGGCCCATGGTGGCTTCAACGTCAGCCACGTTAGAAACACCCGGTTTTAAACCAGCTCCGCTATAGGAGGCACAGCCACTTAGAACTAGAAGGGTTAAACCAAGGATAAGCAGATGTTTCATGTGTTCAGGTATTTGCCTAGCCAGCTACCTGTAACAGCGTGACCCGTCATGATGTAGCTCAAAGCATTCGTATTATTGCCGGTGAGTTTCTGCTCATTCCAGGCGTCACGGGATCCGGCCCAGATAATTTTGTCACCGTTATGAAGAGGAAGGTCGTTGGCTGGGCATAGGATCAATTGGCCTGCACGTTCCAGCATTAATGGAATCAGCTTCAATGACATATCCCGGTTTCTGTTCGAGGTCATCATGACCGATAGTGGAATTGGACGATCGGGGTCTGATAATGCCTTATTGAGGGCAGGCGTTTTAATCCGGTTAATGCGGGTAGTCCAGACAAAGGGAACAAGGCCGGAGCAGGCAGGGGAAAGCGCATCTAGGAGCTTCGTTGCCCATTCAGCTGGCTGTTTTTCTACTTCGCGAATGAAACGTGAAAGCATCGGTGTTGTCAGGTAACTCAGGCAGGCATGTGCAACTGTCTGTGTAGTAATCATGGTCAGATTGGCATCAAAAGCTTCAAAGAGCTCGGAATTACCAGAGCTGCTCTGGCGCATGACGATGAAAAGATCAGGGTTAAGTTCTCGAGCCGTTATCGCAATCGAAAGATTGTTGATGTCATTATCTGACGCCGCCACCAGACCAGCGGCATCTTTGATGCCTGCATCAATCAGGGGATTGGCCTCGGTGCCAGCGCTTACGATACTGATATGGTCATCAGGACTGGTTGGGCGTGGATCGATGATCCTGACGTTGTCATGCAGTCCCATGCTATCCAGACGTTGCACAATGGCGCGTCCAAAATGGCCATAACCGCAGATGATCCATTTTCCAGTCGGGGGTTTTTGAAGTTCAGGTAACGGCGTTCCGGGAACCCGCGTTAGCCATTCAACCAGTTGATAACTCGGCGGACTTCGCATAGCAAGGGCAAGTCGTCGAGCGTATAAAGTATAAGGATCAACAACAAAATTGGTGCCAAACGACTCCATATTTGAAGCCGTCGCAGCATGTTCGGCACGGGCAATAACCGGAATGCCTGGATTAAGTAGCCTGACGTTCATGGAAATCGCCAGGTTCGCTTCATCATTGTTGGTAACGGCTAGAACGGCTTTACAGTTGCTATGTCGCAAACCTGCCAGCAATAGGGTTGCCGGGATTTGTGCGTCGCCATGAAGGGCCGGTACGTCTGCCAAAAAATCCCCTAGCTCAAGCTCTGCCAGTGGTTCCGAACGGGTGTCAATGACGACAAAACGCATTTGAACCTGATCCAGTGTTTTGCAGATCAGGGTGCCTGTCTCGCCTACGCCACAGATGATGCAGAAGGGCTCGGACAGGTTGTTGATTTTGCGTCTGAAGCGATTGGTGGCAAGTGCCCGCTGTAACCCTTCTTCTTTCAGAAGGTTGAGGATGCTGAGGATGGAGTATGTCCAACCGATAACGGTGAGGTATATGCAGACTGTGACCCAGAAGCGCTGGGCATAGGAGAATGCATTAGGGATTTCGCCAAAGCCAATAGTGCTGGCTGTGTAGCTTATGAAATAAAACGCATCAAAGAAAGACATCGGCGGCGATGGCCGACCATCTGCAGTAACACCCGGAATAAGCACCAGACCAAAGATCGAGATCGCATAGATCAGGATCATAACGATCAGCGGTGCCCGCATACGGCGCAACACCAGAAAGAGAACGCTGTCGTTGACCACGCTCATGATAGTAGAGTCGCGAGTGGTTTTAGCGACGCATCATCAGGGTTTCTGCGATCAGCAGAATGACTGACACCACATTGGCGAAGAGGGCGCCACCAGAAAGGGATACAACACTGGCTGTAATTTCAGGGGTCATGCCCAGTCCAAGCACATGAACAGCGAAGCCCCATGTCACAGCTGCGGCAATGAGCTGGAGATCTGCTACGAGACTTGTTGCCAGATGAATGGCCCCGATCTGGGTGCGGTCACCAAACTTCAAAGTTGTGGCAATCAGGTTAACAATGATCGCAGCAAATAATTCGAAAACGTGGTGTAGCTCGGGGCGGTCGATGTCACCGATAAAGAATCCGAAGTTCAGTGTTGCTGCCAATACGATAAAAAAACCAAAGACGACTTTTTCCAGATTCATGGCAGAGCCTCAAAATTCATGTTTTTTAATTATAGGCCTTGTCCGCATCCGTATTAAAGGAAAAGCAGTTTCAGACCAATAAGAATGGTGGTGACTTCAAACGCACGTTTTACAAGCTTGTTGCCTTGGCGGATTGCCATATGGCTTCCTAGGTAGCCGCCAATGATTGAACCGACAATCAGGGCGGGTAACCAATCCCAGGCAATGTCACCGGCGAATCCCAAGACAACGGCGCCAGTGCCATTCCAAACCAGACCGCAAAGCACCAATGTATAGGCGATGGCACGTTTGTAATCCATACCGAAGTGCCGTATCAGCCAGATCGTCAGAAAAAGGCCGCTACCCGAGGTGATTGATCCGTTGAGGAATCCGACGACAAAGAGTCCGGCTATGCCTTGCCAAAGACCTGGGCCATGCCAGTTCTTTGGTGTGTGCTGGATGCCGAGTTTCGGTTTGAATATGGAATAAACCCCCAGGCTGATCGTTAGCACACCCAAGGCCATGAGCGCTTCTTTTTCCGGAGCTTTAAGGATTAATGAGGCGCCTAAAATCACTCCTGGAATCCCGGATCCGAGAATAATCAGTGACGTTCTACGTTCAAGATGACTCTCTTTCATGTGACGCAGAATGGCGCCAACACCAAGGAATACACTGGCGACTTTATGTGTTGCTAAAGCCGCCGCAAAACTAAGTCCCAGAAAAATGAGTATCGGAAACTGTATAAGGCCAACACCGCCGCCGGACAGTGCAGAGAAGAAGTTAGCTACGACAGCCGTACCAAAAAGAATGGTTTGACTGGCCAGATCAAGCGTCATGGGGTTAATGCCTAGGTGATAAGCCGTTATTATACGAAGCTTGAACGACCAATTTACTTTGAGCTGAAATGCGCATACCTGAGATTATCGCTTTTGAACGCCTTAGCGAACCTTTGGCAACCCGCCAGGTTTTTGCCGGTCGTCTGGCGCGCTCCATCGTTATGGGATCATTGATTGTTGCGATTGCGTTATTTGCAGGCATGGCTGGCTATCATGTGTTTGAAGGCTTGAACTGGATTGATTCCTTTGTAAATGCTTCAATGATTCTGTCTGGTATGGGTGTTCTGGCAGCGCCTGTCAGTGTGGAGGGCAAATTGTTTGCCGGGCTGTATGCGATTTTTTGTGGCTTGGTACTGATTGCAGCAACAGCCATTATGTTCACGCCCGTGATACACAGATTCTTGCACCAGATGCATATGGATGACGAGGATTAATGCCCGTGTCTGACCTGGACTTCATGCAACAGGCACTTGCTCTTGCACATCAGGCTTCGATGCAGGGTGAAGTCCCTGTGGGCGCTTTAGTTGTCCTTGATGGAGAGGTCATTGGTCGCGGCTTTAATCAACCCATCGGTCGGCATGACCCAACGGCGCATGCGGAGATTGTGGCGCTTCGGGATGCCGCTCTTACTTTGGGTAACTATCGATTGCCGGGTTGTACGCTGTATGTGACCGTTGAGCCCTGTGCCATGTGTGCCGGAGCGATACAGCATGCACGGATTGCCCGTGTCGTTTATGGGACGGTTGAGCCAAAAACAGGTGCCTGTGGCAGTGTGGTGAATCTTTTTGCAGAGCCGCGATTAAATCATCATACGGAAGTGGCGGGGGGAGTTATGGCGGAATCATGTGCCGAGATTGTTTCTGATTTTTTTCGTCGCCGACGGGAAGAAGTTCGGACAGCCAGAGTGCAACGTCTTCAAACCGCACTGACTGGAAAAGATGATGCGTATTGATATTTCGGTAGCGGCACAAAGCCTTAAGCTATTTGACGATGCAGGTCTGCTCCTGCGGGAATATCAGATTTCGTCGGCAGCCAAGGGCGTTGGTGAGCAAGCGGGCAGTTATCAGACGCCGCGGGGTCGCCACCGGATACGCGCCCGTATTGGCGATGGTTTGCCATTGGGGGCTGTGCTGCGCGGACGTCGCCCAACAGGGGAGATCTGTACGCCTGAGTTGATGTTGGCCCAACCGGACCGGGATTGGATCTTAACTCGTATCCTGTGGCTATGCGGTGAAGAACCGGGTAAAAACCGGGGTGGACAGGTCGACACGATGCGTCGCTATGTTTATATCCATGGCACGCCGGATAGCGCCGTGCTGGGTGTGCCCGGATCCCATGGGTGTATCCGTATGCGTAATACAGATATGGTGGATCTATTTGATCGGGTGCCCGTAGGCACGCCGGTCAATATTTCAGAAGATTGAGCTACTTGCTGTTTAGTCTTCGTCCGGTAATACCCGGTCGATTACGGTCAGCGGTTCTTCGCCTTTGTCGGTTTGTAGGTAGATTGCGCCTTCAGCAGCGTCTTGCTGTAGTACAGCCAGCGCAAGCCATTGGCCTTCTGCATTCGGGGCAGTAGCTAGCAGACTGCCACAAGCCTGCCCGTTAAGTACGCTGGAGCGGACTTCTGCACCTGCCGCCAGCGGTTTATCTGAGCTCACGCGGTACATATGCCGTTTGATCTTGCCCAGATAGTGGGTGCGGGCAACGATTTCCTGGCCGGGATAGCATCCCTTCTTGAAACTCACGCCACCCAGTTTGTCCAGATTCACCATCTGTGGCACGTAGTGCTCACTTGTTACCTGTGTTACCAGCGGGAACCCCTGTGCGATATCACTAAGTGTCCAGGCAACAGGACTACTCGCCACCCCCGGGTTTGCAAGAGTTACTAATTCAGATTCCGGGCCGGTCAGTAGGTCTCGGCTGCTATCGAGGCGGATGGCTGTCAGTTGGCCAAGTTGCGTTACTTGCCAATCTTCTGTGGGTAGTGGCTGGTTATTCAGTTCGGATGCAGGGTTCAGAATCCCATAAACCACATCGTTTGCCGGTGTAACCTGCACTTTTAGTCGCAACACATACATTTTCAGACGTTTGGCGATGGCATCGCGTACATCAGCCGCCAGTACGAGCCGGTAGCCGTTTTCAATTGGCCAGATGACAAATGTAGTCAGTAGACGGCCTTTTGCCGTGCACCAGCCGGATATCTGGGCGCGTTCGGCATTGAGCGTGCGGATATCGCTGGGCACCTGGGCGTGCAGAAAGTTCTGGGCGTCCTCACCAGTTACATCAAGGATGGCAAGGTGTGGAAGGGCAATGAATTGTGGGGTGGTCATCGATCTGTGTCCTGGGTCTGTGCCCGGTTAAAGCCGGTTAAGGTTGGTATCATAAGGGGCTATGAAAAGTTTGGCCAAATTCTTCTTTGCAGCCGTATTGGCAGCAGCACTTGCCGTGCTCCTGGTGGTGCTTATGCCGGTACCGCTGTCGGAGCCCAAATTGCTGGTTCGCGTACCGCAAGGGGCATCGCTGCGTACTGCTGCACATAGTCTTCATGACGGTGGTGTGGGTGTGCCAGCATGGGTTATTTCTGGTGTGGGTCGTGTTGCCGGCCTATCCACATCGATTAAAGCAGGTAGCTATGAATTTGACCAGGGCATTGCCTTGTGGGCATTGCTGCGAAAGTTATCCAGTGGTGATACCAGCCAGGGAGAGGTGCTTTTTGTTGAAGGGTCTACCTTCAAAGAGATTCGCGCCCGACTTAACGCACAATCCGATCTGCTACATGTAACCCGTGAGATGAGCGATGCAGACCTTATGGCTAAACTGGGTGTGGCTGGCCAATCACCTGAGGGCTGGTTTTTTCCGGATACTTATCGCTTCGATAAACGGTCAGAAGATATCGAGGTGTTGAAGCGGGCTTTAAG
Organism: Fluviibacter sp.; assembly: GCA_046093345.1. Taxonomy (GTDB): domain Bacteria; phylum Pseudomonadota; class Gammaproteobacteria; order Burkholderiales; family Rhodocyclaceae; genus Fluviibacter. The sequence goes on from JBJTFJ010000054.1 coordinate 7,836, forward strand.
TGCCATGCAGAAGCAGTTGAATACGGTGTGGCAATCTCGTGAGGCAAATTTGCCCTTGAGGTCGCCTTATGAACTACTGATTCTGGCATCGATCGTAGAAAAGGAAACGGGTGCTGCGGCAGACCGCACCCAGATCGCCGGTGTGTTTATCAACCGTCTGCGTAAGGGTATGCGTTTGCAGACCGATCCGACGGTAATCTACGGTATGGGTGAGCGATTTGATGGCAATCTGCGGAAAGCAGATCTGCAGCGTGATACGCCTCACAATACTTATACACGGGGTGGTTTGCCGCCAACGCCTATCTGTATGCCCGGCATGGCGGCATTGCAAGCAGCTGCTCATCCGGCAAAAACAGATGCACTGTATTTCGTTGCCAAGGGTGATGGCTCTAGTCAGTTTTCTGCCACCCTAGAAGCACACAACCAGGCGGTTAACCAATATCAACGAGGCAAGCCTTGACCATGGCATCCATACAACCCGGACGTTTTATTACGGTAGAAGGCATTGATGGTGCCGGTAAAAGCTCTCACATTGAGTGGCTGCGTGAGTATCTTACGGCCGCAGGCCATGCCGTGGTTGTGACCAGAGAACCGGGCGGCACGCCGTTGGGCGAGTCTCTGCGTTCAATTTTGCTGAATGACCCGATGTCCCCAGAAACCGAGATGATGCTGATGTTTGCGGCACGTGCCGAACATCTGGCATCGGTGATTCGTCCGGCGCTTGATTCTGGCGCCTGGGTAATCTCGGACCGGTTCTCCGATGCGACCTATGCCTATCAGGTGGGGGGCAGGGGTGTTTCGGAAGAGAAGTTTCTGGCATTAGAGGCATTGGTTCAGGCGGGTTTGCAACCCGATCGCACGATATTGTTTGACGTTTCTGTTGAAACGGCGCAAGCACGACTTCATGACACACGCATTCTGGATCGCTTTGAACGCGAGGCCAGCGATTTTCATCAACGCGTCAGAGATGCCTATCATCAACGTGCAGAACAATTCCCGAAGCGGATTCGACGGGTCGCTTCTGATGTGCCGATGGCACAAGTGCGTGCACAAATTCTGACTGAATTGTCTGATTTGCTGACCTTAAATGATTAATTGGGTTGAACTTCATCGCGAGGCCTGGAACCAGATTCAGGTAGCAAAAGCAGCTGATCGTCTGGCGCATGCTCTATTGCTGACTGGTTCTGCAGGGATTGGCAAGCTCGAATTTGCTGAAACTGTTGCCGCAGCGTTGCTTTGCGATCAACCCGGCGCTGATGGCCTGGCCTGTGGCTCCTGTACCGCTTGTACCTGGCATGCATCGGGTAACCATCCGGATTTTCGCCGCTTGCGCCCAGAAGCCTATTCGGAAGCGCTGCCCGAAGCCGAGGATGCTAAGCCTTCCGCAGCTAAAGCAGATAAGAAAAAGAGTGAACAGATCCGTATCGATCAAGTGCGCGCACTGGAATCCTTTATTCAGGTTGGGAGCCATCGTGGTCGCCGGATAATTCTGATTGAACCGGCTGAAGCGATGAATGAGGCGACCGCCAATGCATTGTTGAAGTCCCTGGAAGAGCCACCCCCCGGCGTACATTTTCTGCTGGTGAGTCATGCCGCCGAACGTTTGCTGCCTACTGTTCGAAGTCGTACACGGGCAATCCCCTTGGCTGTGCCGACGACTTCAGTTGCGCTGGCGCAGATCGCTAAAATTACGCCTTCATTAAGGCAAGCGGATATCTGGCTGAATCGTTGTGCGGGAGCACTGCGCTTTGCCGTTCAACTTGCCCAAGCGGCAGAGAAGCATCCGAATGCCACTGAAGATGCTTTGGCCGAAGTGGGCATTCTGGATGCATTGCTGGCCCAATTGCCTTTGGGAGAGCGTATGGATCCGCTGGCACTGGCTAAAACCTGCGAGGGTTTAATCAAAGGCGATCAATCCGGATTACGGCTTGCATTGCTGATTGATTGGCTACAGCGCTGGGCATTAGACTTACAACTGGTGCGACTAGGCGCGGCGCCTATGGTATTTCCGGAACAAACCGTTGTATTGCAACGTCTGGCTAGCCAACTGAACGATGACGCGTTGCGCAGCTACCCGGATTTCTTGTTTGAATCCCGTAAGTTGAGTGGCCACCCGCTCAACATTAAGCTATTTCTTGAATCTATTTTCTCGCGCACCATAGCGCTTTACGAACAGCAGGCTTAATTTTTTACTATGACGCGTCTGATTGATTCTCACTGCCATCTTGATTTTGATGGACTCTCCAATCGATTGCCAGACGTTCTCGCGGCGATGGCATCAAATGATGTGGCTGGTTGTATGACGATTGGGGTCACGCTGGAAGAGGCGCCGCAGGTGCTGGCTATTGCTGAAGCACATGAGCAGGTATTTGCGTCGGTGGGTGTGCATCCTGAATATGCTGACCATCAGGAGCCAGATGTTGAAACCCTGTGCGCTTTGGCACAGCACCCTAAGGTACTGGCGATTGGCGAAACAGGCTTGGATTATCACTGGCACAAAGATCGGCCGGAATGGCAACGTGAACGTTTTCGCGTACATATTCGAGCCGCTAAGCTATTAAATAAACCGCTTGTAATTCATACAAGGGAATCTGCAGAAGATACATTGGCAATCTTAAAAGAAGAGGGCGCTAGTGCCGTGGGTGGGATACTGCATTGCTTTACAGAAAGCTTGGCTGTTGCCGAAGAGGCAATCGCGCTGGGCTTTTATATTTCGATTTCAGGCATTGTCAGTTTTAAAAAGGCCGAACAGGTACACGAAGTAGCACGCTCAGTGCCGTTAGATCGTTTGCTGGTTGAAACTGATTCGCCCTATCTGGCGCCGGTTCCCTTTAGGGGTAAGCCGAATGAGCCGGCTTATGTGCGCCATGTTGCCGAGGCCATTGCTGATTTACGCCAGATTTCCTATGCTGAAGTTGCCGAAGCCAGCAGCCGGAATTTTCTCAAATTGTTTCCTGCGTCTGCCAGCGTATTAGCACCGAGGTTAGGTTTATGAAAAAAGTAGTCATTGCTTTAGTGCTGATGCTGAACGCTACATGGTTGTGGGCGGCGCCAACGGCCGACGATATGGTCATTGCTGCCAAAAAGGATGATGCAGCAACTATTCAGGAAGGCCTTAAATCCGGTTTTGATCCGAACTATAAGGACAAGCAAGGCAATAGCCTACTCATTCATGCGGCGGCAAACGTATCTGATGCTGCTGCGTTAGCGTTGCTCAACGGGGGTGCTGATCCTAAATTAAAAAACCGTTCTGGAGATGATGCGCTTAATTACGCAGCGATTAAAGGTAGTTTGCCAATGGTTAAAGCGCTAGTGGCTAAAGGCGTGCCAGTAACGCGTCCTCAGGGCTGGCAGCCTCTAACTTATGCGGTTGTCGGTAAACAGCTCCCCATATTCAATTACCTGATGGATCAAGGTGCCGATCCTAATGGCAATAATCCCACACAGGTTTCAGCTTTGATGTATGCAGCACGTGAAGGGCAGGATGAGATGGTAGATCGCTTGCTCTCAGCGGGTGCCGATCCCACATGGACTAAAGGCGGGGAGAGTGCGGTAGATTGGGCACTAAAAGCCCAGAATACGGATATTGCTGACAAGATTATGAAGGCTCAGGAAAAGGTGGGCTTTGGACGTTCAGTTGTATTGCATGAGCCCGAAGACGACGAAGAGTCGCCTGCAATTCAATGATTCTAGTCGGGATAACAAGGCGTGCTTTGTTGTTGCTCGGCCTTGTTGTGTTTTATATGCCATTTGCTCGGGCTGAAAACCCCTTGCCTCAAGCGGGGGCTGTCTCTCTTGTTCCGCAAACGCAAATCCGCGTTTACTTTACACCGGGTGACTCAGCCGAAAGAGCTATTGTCGATCAGCTATTATCGGCAAAGGAATCGATACTCGTTCAAGCTTATTCGTTTACCAATCCAGCGATTGCATCGGCATTGGTCGATGCACGGAGTCGAGGCGTGAACGTTATTGTTCTGCTAGATAAAAGCCACCGTACCCAACGTTATTCTGCAGCCGACTTCACGGCCAATGCCGGTATTACAACGCTAATTGATGATCGGCATGCGATTGCGCACAATAAAATCATGATTATCGATGGTCAGGTGGTGATTACCGGAAGCTATAACTTCACGAGGGCTGCAGAGAAAAGTAATGCGGAAAACCTGGTGATTATCGAGTCTGGTTCTGTCGCTGAGAAATATAACAATAACTGGCAGAAACATCGACGCCACTCCCAGCCATTCCAACGATAAATGTTTATGCCAACAAAAAAGCGCCCGAAGGCGCTTTTTTGCTAGGCGGCTCTTGATCAGGCAACAACAGCAGCGATGGCATCTGCCACAGCATCAATGTTCTTGTCGTTCAGTGCAGCCAGACAGATACGGCCGGTGGAAACAGCGTAGATACCATATTTGTCACGCAGAACGTCAACCTGATCAGCTGTTAGGCCCGTGTAGGAGAACATGCCGCGTTGCTGGATCACAAAGCTGAAATCCTGCTTGACGCCCTTGGCCTTGAGTTTTTCTACTAGGGCAAGACGCATGGCACGGATACGCTCACGCATTTCAGCCAGCTCATGTTCCCACATCACGCGGAGTTCCGGGCTGGTCAGCACGGCAGCCACCACGGCTGCACCGTGGGTTGGCGGGTTCGAGTAGTTTGTGCGAATGACGCGCTTCAGTTGCGACATAACGCGTGCAGACTCGTCAGACGATTCTGTAACGATTGAAAGGGCGCCAACACGTTCGCCATACAGCGAGAAAGACTTCGAGAACGAAGACGACACCAGGAACTGCAAGCCCGAGTGCGCAAACTTATCCAGAACGATGGCATCTGGCTGGATGCCTTCAGCGAAACCCTGGTAAGCCATGTCCAGAAAGGCAATCAGACCCTTGGCACGGATCACGTCAATAACCTGATCCCACTGTTCATTGCTTAGATCAGCGCCGGTTGGGTTGTGGCAGCAAGCATGCAACAGGACGATCGAGTCCTTAGGCATGGCATTCAGGTCGCCCAGCATGCCTGCAAAATTGACGCCACGCGTGCTTGCATCGTAGTAAGCATAGGTTTTAACAGGGAAATCGGCTGCTTCGAAGAGCGCGCGGTGGTTTTCCCAGGAAGGATCGCTGATGTATACCGTTGCGTTCGGAACAAGGCGCTTCAGATAATCAGCACCAATTTTCAGGGCACCCGTACCGCCAATAGCTTGAGCGGTAACTACGCGCTTGTCGCGCAGCAGCTGGGTGTCATGACCGAAGAGCAGGGCTTGCACGGCCTGGTCGTAGGCAACCGAGCCTTCAATTGGCTGATAGCCACGTGCAGGAAGGTTTTTCATGCGGGCTTCTTCAGCAGCACGAACCGCCTTGAGTAGGGGCAGCTTGCCCTCATTATCGTAATAGACGCCGACACCCAGGTTCACCTTGTTGGCGCGGGTATCTGCGTTAAAGGCTTCGGTCAGGCCGAGAATCGGGTCGCGCGGTGCGAGTGCGACATCAGCAAAAATCGAGGACATAAAAGCTCCGGTGGCCGCCGGCACTGCCGGCATGGAGGAAATGATGAATGACGCGTTAAACTGTGCTCTACGGCATAGTAACGACTTGAAAATTCTAACATGGCATAGCCTTTCTATGCCGCCTGTGCTGCAACAGAGATCTACTTAATGACGACCGCTTCTGCTTCAATTTCCGAACTGGCTTCAGCGTCTCCATCAAAGGTGGTGACTTTTGATGGTAGCCCATTCCGTTTGCATCAGCCGTTTCCGCCAGCCGGTGACCAACCTGTAGCTATAGAACAGCTGACTTCAGGCTTAGAAGATGGTCTTTCCTTCCAGACCTTACTGGGGGTAACCGGGTCTGGAAAAACCTACACTATGGCCAATGTGATTGCCCGTAGTGGTCGTCCTGCCTTGGTCTTGGCACCCAATAAGACATTGGCGGCTCAGCTTTATGCCGAGTTTAAGGAGTTTTTTCCGGAAAACGCGGTTGAATATTTTGTTTCCTATTACGACTACTACCAGCCGGAAGCCTACGTCCCCAGTCGTGACCTGTTCATTGAAAAAGACTCTTCAATTAACGAGCATATCGAGCAGATGCGTTTATCGGCCACTAAAAGCCTGATTGAGCGCACTGATTGCATCATTGTTGCTACCGTTTCCTGCATTTACGGTATTGGCGACAGGGATGAATACCATCAGATGATCATGCATGTGCGCGAGGGTGACAAGCTTGCGCAGCGAGATTTGCTCAAACGATTGGCCGAAATGCAGTACAGCCGTAACGAAATGGATTTTCAGCGCGGCACGTTCCGGGTACGCGGCGATGTGATTGATGTATTTCCAGCCGAACATGCCGAGCATGCCTTGCGTATTGAACTATTTGACGACGAAGTAGAGCGCTTGCAACTCTTTGACCCCCTGACGGGGGAAATTCGTCAGAGGCTATCCCGTTTTACGGTGTATCCGTCTAGTCATTACGTAACGCCACGGGCCACTGTGCTGCGTGCATTAGAAGGCATCAAGGAGGAACTCAACGTTCAACGCGCACTTTTTCTTTCAGAAGCAAAGTTGGTGGAAGCGCAACGCCTTGAACAGCGAACCAAGTTCGATATTGAAATGCTCAATGAAGTGGGTTTCTGTAAAGGTATTGAAAACTACTCACGTCATCTTTCGGGTCGGAATCCCGGAGATCCACCGCCCACGCTAATTGATTATCTGCCCGAGAACGCATTGATTTTCATCGACGAATCACACGTGGCCATAGGGCAGGTGGGCGCCATGTACAAAGGGGATCGTTCGCGTAAAGAGAACCTGGTGAACTATGGTTTCAGATTGCCATCGGCATTGGATAACCGCCCGCTCAAGTTTGATGAATTCGAACAACGTATGCGTCAGGCGATCTTTGTATCAGCAACACCTGCTGCCTACGAGAAGGAACATGCCGGACAGGTGGTAGAGCAGGTGGTTCGCCCTACAGGGTTGGTTGACCCGGTAGTCGAAGTGCGACCCGCTACCACTCAGGTGGATGATCTGCTGGGTGAAATCCGTAAGCGCGTCGCGCTCGATGAGCGCATTCTGGTGACAACGCTAACGAAGCGTATGTCTGAAGATCTGACTGACTACCTGACTGAAAATGGCATCAAGGTTCGATATCTGCATTCGGATATCGATACCGTAGAGCGTGTCGAGATTATTAGGGATCTTCGTTTGGGTGTCTTTAACGTCGTCGTGGGCATTAACCTGTTACGAGAAGGCCTGGATATTCCGGAAGTATCGCTGGTCGCGATTCTGGATGCGGACAAGGAAGGATTCTTGCGTTCCGAAACTTCGCTGATTCAAACTATTGGTCGTGCAGCGCGTCACCTGAACGGTACAGCCATTCTTTACGCCGATAAGATCACCGGATCGATGCGGAGAGCCATTGATGAAACGGAGCGCCGCCGTCACAAACAGCTCGCGTTTAATGCAGCAAATGGCATTGTGCCGCGAGGAGTTAAGAAGCGCATCAAAGACATTATTGATGGTGTATACACCACTGGTTATTCTGATTCCTCAGATGCGCAATCACTGCGTAAGGCTGCACAGACACGTAAACATTATGAGTCGATGTCTGAGAAGGAAGTGGCAGCCGAAATTCGTAAGTTAGAGCAGGCTATGCAACAGCATGCCAAGAATCTGGAGTTCGAGGCAGCGGCGCAGGCGCGGGATCAATTATTTAGGCTAAAAGAACAGCTGTTTGGCGCTGCCCCAAAGGGGGATTAACAGGTTCTAGTAGCGTTTCATAATCGCGCACATATCGGTGGCAATGCCACTCACCAGATATTGCGTCACAGCTTTTGATGCTTGAGCGATTTCTGCCGCCTGTTGGGGGCTAGTCTTACTGTAATGATGCAGTGTGACTGAACCTGTGGTGCCAGAGTTATAGCCATATCGACCAATCTGTTTAAGACTGCGCGTTTCATAAACACGAACAAAGGCCGCACCTTCGAGGGTATCGTCTTTAAGACCGGAGCGGAGTTTAATGTTTGTTACGCCTGCTTGGATAAAAAACCGGTAGGGTGCTGCGTTTTCACGGAAACCTGAAGGAAGTGTGAGATGGCTCTCGTTCCAGTTTGTTTTCGTGGGTTCAAGTGTGTCCTGATAGATGGCAGAGTCGATGCCGCAGGTCTTGAGCTGGCTGGCGAGTTTTTGCGCGAAGTACACTGGTAGATTAACTGGTGCAATTGCTTGAGCCACATCCTGGCTATCAACATTTTTTGAGGCGCTTTCTTCGGCATGAGAAGCCGCGGCGCTCCCAGCGGTTGAACCGGCTAATCCCCCAATAACCCCAGCAACAGGGCCTACAACCATGCTTCCCAGGAAGCCGCCAATTGTTGAAGTCTTGTCAGAAATATACGTGGTCTGAACAGCACCGCTGGGTACGATTAAGATCTGGTAGGAAGTCTGTCGAATTGGCTGGGCAACGCTCTCATCAACCACCTCGGCGGATTTGCCGGATTGGTTTATTTTGAACGGCCCTGAGGCACAACCATAAAGGCAAGATCCTAGAGCAAAGATTAGGAAAGACTTTAGGCAGGTATGTTTAATAGGCATTGTCGGTATTGTGCACGTTTGCCATAATTATGGAACAATGTAGCAAAACATAAAGAAGTGAACACCCAATAAAAATAAGCTGCAGATCTGATGTGAATGACTGTTGGCGTTAATAAGTGGTTCACAAAGGGGGAGCGAATGACGAGAGTGCTGTTCGTGTGTATGGGAAATATCTGCCGGTCGCCAACGGCAGAAGCCGTATTCCGTCGCTTGGCAGCGCAGCGTGGGTTGCTAGGTGAGCTGGAAATTGATTCTGCGGGGACGCATGGTTATCACGTGGGTGAAACCCCAGATGCGCGTACGCAGCGTGCTGCGGCTGAGCGTAAATATGATTTGTCCGAGATTCACGCGCGTAAAGTAGCCCCCGAAGATCTGGAATATTTTGATCTGGTTCTGGCGATGGATCGCAGCAACCTGGATGCGCTACGTAAGCTTTGCCCGTCCAATCGATTACATCGCCTTAAGCTCTTCATGAGTTATGCGCGTCAGTTTGATGATGATGAAGTGCCAGATCCTTATTACGGTCTCGCACACGATTTCGATCTGGTGCTTGATATGATTGAAGACGCAGCAGAGGGTTTGCTAGATAGTATTGTCCGTGAACGTGGTGACCAAGAGCCAGTTAAGACTGCGTCCAAATCGCCGACTATGAAAGCCAAAGCTACCTGAGTTTAATGATTCAGAGTTGAAAAAAAACCCGCCAGACTTTGGCGGGTTTTTTTATTGGTAGATCTTACAAATTACTCTTTGCGGGTTTCTACCATTTGCAGAGGTTCTTCAACAACCACCGGTTTTGGACGCGGTGCCCGTGGTTTGCGAACTGGCTTCTCAACAGGAGCCGCCGAGACACTTGCACGTTTAACCGGGTCAGTTTCAACCATTTGCAGACCAACCGCTTCCAGCGAAACGGGTGTTGGTGTAACAACTGGCGCTGGTGCTGGTTTGGGTTCTGCCTGAGGCGCAGGGGTTGGTTCAACGACAGGCGCTGGTGTAGGAGCCGGCGCTGGGGCTGGTGTTGGGGCTTCTACGGGTGCTGCCGCTTGAGCAACAGGTGCCGATTCAATAACCGCCGGTGCCACAACAGGTGCAGCAGCAGGCGCAGGTGCTGAAATGTTTGCTGAAACTTCGGAAGTTTCATTAGCCTGTTCGCTAACCATTTCGTTTGAAGTTTCACCATTTGCCGGTTGACGCTCACCACGTTCACCACGCTCACGACGGCCACCACGGCGACCACGGCGACGACCATTGCCGCTGCCACCTTCGGTAGCAGTCGTTTCTGGTGTCACGCCTTCAGCATTCAAGACTTCAAGATTCTCGTTCTGTGGCGCTGAAGCGTTTTCGTTTGCGTTGTTGGGGCGACGATCACGACCACCACGGCGGCGGTTATTGCCACCCGTGTTCTGACCTTCTTCAGTGCTAGCACCCTCAACAGGTGTCGATGCGCGATCGCTACGGTTGTTGCGACGGCCTTCCTGACCTTCTGGGCGAGGGGTGCGCTCACCGCGGCCTTGACGACCACCGCGTTCGCCACGAGCCTGCCGGCCTTCTCCATCACCGTTCTGGCGGCGACCGTTGCCACGGCCTTCGCGCGGCTCGCGCGGTGTGCGTGGACGAGCAACCTCAACGGGTGGCTTCTTCTTGCTGTCGCCACTGAGCCAGCTGAATAGCTTGGTCATGAAACCGGTTTTCTCTTCCGGTATCGGTTCTGGCGGCGTGGTTGACTTCATGGATACCGGAGCGGGTGCTGCGGGAGCCACATTACGAATAGCCGCTGTTGGTCGGTTTTGATTCTTTTGTTGTTCTGTCGCGTAGGCAGGAATTTCTGTTAGCGACTGATCAACCATCTTGTAGGAAGGTTCACGAACATCATCCTGATTCAATTCGTCGTGACGCAGACGCTGAATGTGATGTGCCGGTGTTTCCAGATGCTTGTTTGGCAGCAGCAGGATCGTGATCTTATGGCGCAGTTCAATCGCCTGGATATCGGCACGCTTTTCATTCAAGAGGAAGGTGGCAACATCCACAGGTACCTGCGTATGAACGGCGGCCGTATTTTCCTTCATCGCTTCTTCTTCAAGAATCCGGAGGATGTGCAGGGCTGCTGATTCGGTAGAACGGATATGGCCTGTACCGGTACAGCGTGGGCAGGTGATGTAAGAGGTTTCTGCCAGGGCAGGACGCAGACGCTGACGCGACAGTTCTAGCAGACCGAAGCGGCTGATCTTGCTGGTCTGTACGCGGGCACGGTCATGGTGAAGAGCATCGCGCAGGCGATTTTCAACTTCGCGCTGATTGCGCGCGCTTTCCATATCGATGAAGTCGATAACGATCAAACCGCCCAAGTCACGCAAGCGAAGCTGGCGGGCGATTTCGTCTGCCGCTTCCAGGTTGGTCTTCAGCGCAGTTTCTTCAATGTCGCTACCCTTGGTCGATCGACCCGAGTTAACGTCAACAGATACCAAGGCTTCGGTGTGGTCAATGACGATAGCGCCACCAGCCGGCAGGTTGACCTGACGCGCGTAAGCCGACTCGATCTGATGTTCGATCTGGAAACGTGAAAACAGCGGCACATCATCGTGATAACGCTTCACGCGATTCACGTTGCCTGGCATCACCTGGCTCATGAATGCCAGTGCCTGTTCGTAGATGTCATCGGTATCGATGAGAATTTCACCGATATCAGGCTGGAAGTAGTCGCGGATGGCACGAATAACCAGGCTGCCTTCCTGGAAAATCAGGAGTGGTGCCTTGTTGTCTTTGGCAACCGAATCAATGGCTGTCCAAAGCTGCATCAGATAGTTCATGTCCCATTGCAGTTCTTCAGCAGTGCGACCAATCGCAGCGGTGCGGGCAATCAGGCTCATGCCTTCAGGCACAGATAGTTGCGCCATGGCATCACGCAGTTCTGAACGATCATCGCCTTCAACACGGCGCGAAACACCGCCGCCGCGTGGATTGTTTGGCATCAATACAAGATAGCGGCCAGCCAGTGAGACATAGGTGGTGAGGGCAGCGCCCTTGTTGCCACGTTCGTCTTTGTCGACCTGAACGATCAGTTCCTGACCTTCTTTCAGGGTTTCCTGCATCTTGGCGCGACTACCTTCGCCGTTGGGTGCGTAGTACTCGCGGGCGATTTCTTTGAAAGGCAGAAAGCCATGACGCTCAGCACCGTAATTAACGAACACCGCTTCTAGCGAAGGTTCGATACGGGTGATAACGCCTTTGTAGATGTTGCTCTTGCGCTGTTCTTTAGCAGCGGATTCGATGTCGAGGTCGATCAGTTTCTGACCTTCGACAATCGCGACGCGCAGTTCTTCAGCTTGCGTCGCATTAAATAACATGCGTTTCATACGTGGTGCTCCAAAAGCACCGGCACGGGCATTCCCGTAGGCAGGGTCACTGCACTGTAATCGAGGCTTTCCGCGCGGCGTGCTCTCAGGGCGAGGCAGGGGATATCCTGTGTGGATCCCAAGCCGGACGTTCGGACAAGGCCAATCAACTACGACCGACAGGTCATACATCTTGGGACGCATAACCTGCCGTTGCTGCATTCGGGACTGCATACGCCGGGCGTGTGTCAGTCGGTGACGGCCGCTTGTGTTCGTCTGGGCGGGTCGTCATAGCCCGGTCTGGCTGCGCCGGATGGTCACGAATCACGAACGCGTGGATCGACGATCTCGGGTCGGAATCCGGGCAGATCGATCCGGTTTTACACCGGAGAGGCGACCTGCTGGCAGCACAAACGTGTAGAGTATAAGGCATGACACGCAGTAATAGAACGCCAACGCGCCCTTTGCGACAAAAAACTTCGCAGGCGTCAGGATTAAAACCAAAAAAACTCATTAAATCTTCAGGTTACGCACCGATTAGCAGCTTGCCGCCCGAAGATGGGGCGGCCTTATCCGTGCAGCAACGGGTGATTGACGCTGAGGATGCGGGGCAACGCCTTGATAACTATCTGTTGCGGCATTTGAAGGGTGTTCCCAAAAGCCGGATTTATAAAATCGTGCGCAGCGGTGAAGTTCGGATCAATAAGGGGCGTTGTCAGCCCGATCAGCGTCTGAATGAGGGAGATGTACTCCGATTGCCGCCAGTAAGATGCCAGGCCTTCTCCGAAGAGAAGCCACCCGTGGCGCCGATAGTTGATTTGCCTATACTTTATGAAGATGAGGCTCTGATTGCGTTAAATAAGCCTTGTGGTATCGCCGTGCATGGTGGCAGCGGTTTGGCCTGGGGGTTGATCGAAGCCCTTCGCGCCCAAAGACCTGAGGCTCGCTTCCTGGAGCTGGCACACCGCTTGGACCGGGAAACCTCGGGCGTGCTCCTGGTGGCTAAAAAACGAGCCGCATTGATTGGCCTGCACGATATGTTTCGTGAACAAAAGGGTGATAAGCGTTATTTGGCCCTGGTGCCTGGCATATGGGCTGATAAATCAGTCCAGGTGACGCTACCGCTTTATAAATACCTGACCCCAGAGGGAGAGCGCAGGGTACGCATTGCCAAGGGTAGGGACTTGCAAAATCCGGAAACACGTCCAGCAGAGACGCATTTTCGACTGAAAAAGCAGTATCCGGGCTATGCGCTGGTCGAAGCCAAGCTTAAAACCGGTCGCACCCACCAGATTCGGGTGCATCTGGCAGCGTTGGGTTATCCGATTGTGGGTGATGATAAGTATGGAGACTTTGCGCTGAATAAGTCTCTAGCCGCTAACAAGTCGCTAGAACGTATGTTTCTGCATGCAGCAACCATGCGTTGCAAACATCCTCTTACCGGTGAGCCGTTAAATGTAGAGGCACCTTTGCCACCAGAACTCGAAGGCTTTCTGGCTGTAATTGAGCGGCAAAAAACTTGAGAAACCACATGAACAAACGCAACTATGACCTTGTTGTATTTGATTGGGATGGGACCTTGCTGGATTCGACAGGCGCTATTGTCAAAGCGATACAGGCTGCCAGTAGGGACATCGGCGTAACCCCGCCTAGTGACGAAAAGGCTCGTTACGTCATTGGTATGGGTTTACGCGAAGCACTCATGCATGCAGTTCCGGAGTTGCCGGAATCCCGTTATGACGATCTGGTCGATGCTTACCGTAAGCATTACCTGTCCGGAGATCATGAACTCACCCTGTTCGCCGGTGTTGAAGCATTATTGCAGACGTTACAGGCAGAAAACCGCTGGGTTGCAGTAGCAACCGGCAAGAGTCGATTGGGTCTGGATCGGGCATTGGGCCATAGCGGCCTAGGGCGCTATTTCGACACCACCCGTACAGCAGATGAAACGCGGAGTAAGCCGCATCCGCAGATGCTGGAAGAAATCATTAACCAGTTTGCAGTTGATCCAGAGCGCACCCTAATGATTGGTGACACAACCCACGACTTGCTTATGGCGCAGAATGCTCGGGCGCATGGATTGGGTATTACACATGGCGCCCACCCGGCTTCAGCATTACAGGATTGCACGCCAATAGCACTTGTTGATTCAATTTTGGATCTATCAAATTGGATTAAGAGTAACGGGTAACCAATTGTTAATACTTGAACAAAAATACCGCCGGTCGCTTGTCCAGATTAGGTGGGCCTGATTTTTTCCAGGCCTGTGCGGACTTCGTTGCGATCAATTGGCTTGGCATGGTGAGGTCAGCCGCAACACAGACCTGAGTCTCCGGCTTTAAGCCGTTGATCAAACTTTCGAAGAACGTACGGTTTCTATAAGGTGTTTCAATCACAATCTGAGTGACGCCCTGGCGTCGTGATTCGTCTTCTAGCCGTGACAAAGCCTGTTTTCGGCCCGTTTCATCCTGTGGCAGATAACCGTGGAAGGCAAATCGTTGTCCGCCCAGCCCCGAGCCCATGAGTGCAAGTAGCAGCGAAGAAGGCCCGATGTGGGGCATAACCGGGATATTGCGCTGGTGTGCACGCTGTACAAGATCAGAGCCTGGGTCGGCAACGGCTGGGCAGCCGGCTTCAGAAAGCAAGCCGATGGCATGACCGTCAGTAATTGGGCCTAAAAGCGCATCCCAATCACTGGATTTGGCTTCAGATTTGCCCATTTTTCCCCGGCCAGGCAGCTCATTGATACTTAATTCTGCGATCGGAACAGGCATTTCTATTGTTTTTAAGAATGCACGGGCGCTTTTAGCGTTTTCAACGACAAAATGTCGCAATTCACGCGTTAAATTTAACAATTCAGGTGTTAAGGACAGCGCCGGATCAGCATCGGCCAGTTCACTAAGAGGTACCGGGATCAGGTGTAGTGTGCTCATGCTTATTTTTGCTTAGACAGTCAATGGGTTTAGGCCCGCGTGCCGGAGTAACCGACAGAGTGCTATCAACGGTAAACCGACCAGGGCAGTTGGGTCGTTGCCACTGAGGCGATCGAGCAATGCAATACCCAACGCTTCCGATTTGGCCGATCCGGCACAGTCATAGGCGGGTTCCCGCTTTAAATAAGACTCTATTTCTGCTAGCGAGAGTTCTCTGAATTCGACTTCGGTGCTGATCAGTTCCTCATGCGCTTGTTCATTCAATGCGTCATAGAGGCAGAGCGCGGTTTCGAAAATGACCGTCTTGCCGCTCAGGCTTTGCAACTGGGCAACTGCCTTCTGGTGGTTTCCGGGTTTGCCGTAAACCTGATTTCCGACCACGGCGACCTGATCGCTGCCGATGATGAGGGTATCTTTCTGATCGGCAGGTAGCTGCTTGGCAACGGCTTGGGCCTTTTCCCGTGCCAGTCTGCGCGCTGTTGCTGCAGGCAACTCGTTGGCGAGCGGCGTTTCGTCGATATCCGGGCTAATGATACTGAACGGAAGTCCCAGACGCTCTAGCAGGGCGCGTCGGTAGGCAGAGCTGGAACCCAGAATCAGTCTACGGTGGGTTCTATCTGCGGTTTCAGCAGGGGTAGCGGTGTTCATGTTCGGTGCGCTTTCAATGGCTTGGCGATGAATATTGCAAGAAAACACTCAACAATTCGAGCTGCCGATGGTATCATTCGCCGTTTTTCAACGGGACAGGTCTGGATGTTGTCTGCCGATTTGCCGGAAAGTTTTGACCCGAACGTCATGGCACGCGATGGCTTTACTGCGTGTGTTGATGTGCCTGTGTCACAGTTTCCGCGTCTGGCAGACCTGCTGACTGGTTCGAACGGTGTGGTTCGTGTAACGCTCAAGGCCTCGATGAGTGCCGATCAGCGACCGACTACAACGATCGGGCTAGAGGCGACACTAGAACAGTCCTGTCAGCGCTGCCTGCAGCCGGTGTCGGTGGTTATTGACCATACGCACACCGTGGAGTGGGTAGCGGATGAGGCAGAGCTTGCCCGTCTGGACGCGTCTGAAGATGATTTAGACAATCCGGATTGGGAGTTTCTGCCGATGCCTGTGCCTCCCAAGGTGCGGACACTCGAGTTGGTGGAGGATGAACTCATTCTTTCACTGCCGATTGTCCCGCTGCATGAGGTTTGTGCGTTGCCAGAAGCGGCGCCTGACGTGGCAGAAGATCATCCGTTTGCAGCGCTGGCCCGGCTCAAAACACCGAAGGGCTTGAACTAGGCATTCTTTCCGGAGCGTTGTTCCGGGACTTGATAAGCAGTAAAACAGGCTGTAACGATTTAACCAGGAGTAACAACATGGCTGTTCAACAAAACAAAAAATCCCCATCGAAGCGTGGCATGCATCGTGCTCATGACGCACTGACAAACCCAGCGCTGGCTATTGAGCCAACGACGGGTGAAGTACATCGTCGTCACCACATTTCGCCGTCGGGTGTTTACCGCGGCAAAAAAGTCATCAAGACGACTGAGGCCTAATAGAGGCTAGGTCAGGATATTCACCTGACCGATGTTAAACGTGAGCTTTGTACGGATATGACCGTCAAAATCGCGATTGACTGTATGGGTGGCGACCATGGCCCGAAGGTCACGGTCGCTGCTGCGCTGGCATTTGCCGCGGAGTTTCCCAATGCCGAATTAAAACTGGTTGGTAATGCCGACCGGTTGGAAAGTCGTCTGCGTCGTGCATCACCTGATAAGGCGGTGCGCGACAGGCTGACCATCGTCCATGCCAGCGAAGTTGTCGCAATGGATGAAGCGCCTGCACTGGCGTTGCGAAACAAAAAAGATTCCTCAATGCGAGTGGCCATCAATCTGGTGAAATCCGGAGAGGTGGATGCCTGCGTTTCTGCCGGCAACACCGGCGCATTGATGGCGATAGCCCGCTTTGTATTGAAAATGCTACCGGGTATTGATCGCCCGGCCATTAGTACCGTCGTGCCAACAATGACCGGCCAGACACGTTTGCTTGATCTGGGGGCCAACGTCGATTGCACGGCAGAGCATCTGCTTCAGTTTGCCATCATGGGTTCGATACTCACCAACGCCGTGCAGCACATAGCAGCGCCGCGCGTAGGTCTACTGAACATCGGTGAAGAAGAAATCAAGGGTAACGAAGTTGTGAAGCAGGCGGCTGAATTGCTGCGTGCAACCGATCTGAATTTCGTAGGCAATGTCGAAGGCGATGGGGTCTTCCGCGGCGAAGCCGATGTCGTTGTCTGCGATGGTTTCGTTGGTAACGTGGCATTGAAGGTTTCGGAAGGCCTGGCGCAGATGATGGGTCGTTTTTTGCGTGAAGAGTTCGAACGTAATCTCATGACGCGCCTGATCGCCTTGCTGGCGTTGCCTGTGCTGAGCCGTTTCAAAAAGCGTCTGGACCACCGACGCTATAACGGTGCTACGTTATTGGGTCTTAAAGGCACGGTGATCAAGAGTCATGGTTCAGCCGATGCGTTTGCATTTGGCTACGCCATTCGTGAGGCTTATCACGAAGCTGAAAATGGCGTAATCGATAAAATCGCTCATCGTGTTTCCAGCTACACCGGTTTACAAACTGCAGCCTTGCTCGTAGAACCCGCCAAGGATTCTGCCGCAACAGGAGAAGCCTGATGGCTCAAACTATTTATGCCCAGCTGGCCGGTATCGGCAGCTATTTGCCGGGTGCCTCCATATCTAATGAAGCGCTTATTCAGGCCAAAGGCCTGGATTCCAGCGATGAGTGGATCATTACGCGAACAGGCATTGCTGCCCGTCATCATGCACCTGAAGGCGTAACCTCCAGTATGCTGGCTGAAGAAGCCAGTCGTCGTGCCTTGGCCGATGCGGGTGTTGATGCTGCAGATCTGGATCTGATTATCGTAGCAACCTCAACGCCTGACATGATTTTCCCGAGCACGGCCTGTTTGTTGCAAGGCAAGTTGGGTAACGTGGGCGCAACGGCTTTTGACGTACAAGCCGTTTGTTCAGGCTTTGTGTATGCGATGACTATCGCAGAGAAATTTATTCGTTCCGGTAGTCATAAAACAGCGTTGATTGTAGGTGCCGAAGTATTTTCGCGCATCATGGACTGGCAAGATCGTGGTACGTGTGTGTTGTTTGGCGATGGTGCGGGTGCTGTTGTACTCAAAGCAGCTGAACAGCCAGGGCTGTTGGCCACGTCTTTGCACGCCGATGGTTCACAAGCCGATATTCTGAATGTGCCTGGTCAGGTTCATAGTGGTCAGGTCGTAGGTGATCCGTTCTTGCGTATGGATGGACAGGCTGTTTTCAAGTTTGCCGTGCGTGCCTTGTCCGACAGCGCCATTGAATGCTGCGAATCTGCTGGTATTACACCGGATCAAATCGATTGGCTGATTCCACACCAGGCTAACGTACGCATTATCGAGGCCATTGGAAAGCGCTTATCGTTGCCTGCAGAACGTGTCATCGTGACGGTTGCGCATCATGGTAATACTTCGGCGGCATCAGTACCGTTAGCATTGGATGAGGCTGTGAAATCGGGCCGCGTCAAGCGGGGTCAGACACTCATGCTGCAAGGTGTCGGTGGCGGTTTCACCTGGGGCAGTGTGCTCCTCAAATATTAATTACGGAGAACCTTATGTCGTTCGCTTTCGTATTTCCTGGTCAGGGCTCTCAATCTGTCGGCATGATGGCCGCTTATGGCGACTCGCCGATTGTTCGTGCTACGTTTGATGAAGCCTCGGCCGCGCTGGGCGAAGATTTGTGGACGATGGTTGCCGAAGGTCCGGCTGAAAAGCTGGCGCTCACGGTGAATACGCAACCGATCATGTTGACGTCCGGTGTCGCTACCTGGCGTTTGTGGGAAAGCCTCGGCGGTAAAACGCCCGCCGTTGTGGCGGGCCATAGCCTGGGCGAATATTCGGCACTTGTGGCAGCCGGTGCCCTGAAGCTGGCTGATGCTGTACCGCTGGTGCGCCTGCGTGCTGCCGCCATGCAGGAAGCTGTGCCAGCGGGTACGGGCGCCATGGCTGCCATTCTGGGTCTGGACGATGAGGGTATCGCTGCCGCATGTGCTGATGCGGCCCAAGGTGAAGTCGTGGAACCTGTCAACTTTAATGCGCCTGGCCAAACCGTGATTGCTGGCCACAAGGGTGCCGTCGAGCGTGCCTGTGAAGCCTGTAAGTCCCGCGGTGCCAAGCGCGCCGTGCTACTGCCGGTATCGGCTCCGTTTCACTCGTCGCTGCTTAAGCCGGCGGCGGATCGTCTGGCCATTGCGCTGGCTGATGTCGCGGTAGCTCCGCCATCGATCCCTGTGATCAATAACGTGGATGTTGCCATCGAAACGGATCCAGCCAAGATCAAAGACGCTCTGGTGCGCCAGGCCGCAAAGCCGGTGCGTTGGGT
>JBJTFJ010000055.1:0-10033 GCA_046093345.1 Fluviibacter sp.
TGTGATCTGGGTGTTTGGATCAATTACGATACGGTAGCTTCATCCGTACGCTTGTCACCTTTGTTGTCGGTCCAGCTACAAACTACTTTGTCGCCAGCCTTGCCACCCTTGACCTTGAATGCCAGGTAAGGATTCTTCGAAACCGAAGGGCCCCACTCGGCAGTCATGACAGTTTTGCCAGCCAGTTCAACTTTGACTTCATTGATGTACCAGGCAGGAATAACAGCGCCAGACGAATCTTTACGCTGACCAGTTTCCATTTCGTGGTTCATTAGCACTTTGATTTCAGTCACGCCGTCTTTGCTTGCAGCGCGGATTTTCATCGGATTTGCCATGTATATCTCCAGTTATGCTTTAGTTGATGGGATTTGTACGGTGGGGTTAGCCGCCGCAACCACCCAGAGTGACCTTGATTTCCTTGGTGGTGGTGTAGTACTTGCCACCGGCCTTGACCAGTACAGTCACGTTGGAGGTCTGACCCATCTTGATGCGGGTAGTAACTTCTGGCAGAACGTCTGCAGTCAGGTTGAACAGGCAAACGAGAGCGCTTGGGTTCTTTTCAACAAGAATCGAAATCTGCTCGGTGTTAGCCAGTTTGCTAACGGCTTGGATAGGCACAACAGCGCCGTTTTCAGCGATATCTGACGCAATAATTTGTACGTCACCACTGTTGCTTGGCGAGCCAGCACCCAGAGCGCCGTATACATCGCTCAGTGATTTGGCTTCAAAAGCGGCTTTATTCCAGGCAGCAAAAGCCATTGGCGACATCGATGCGCCAAAGGCCATGATGCCAAGGCCGCCGGCAGCTTTCAGAATCTGACGTCGGTCGAAACGTTTGGTGTTGGTGTTCATTCCAATCTCCTATGGGTTACTGCGTATAAAAAAGTTACTGCGTCGGGGCACCGGACAGAATCCACTTGACCAAGGCCTGTGCGTCCGAATCTTTCAGGTCAGTCTGCGGTGGCATAGGCATAGAACCCCACACGCCAGAGCCACCATTCTTGACCTTAGTTACGAGCTTACTCGTAACATCCTGACCTTTGTACTTGTCAGCGATTTCCGTGAAGCCAGGACCAACAATTTTCTGGTTGATGCCATGGCAAGCTGTACAACCTGACTTCTCAGCCAAAGCGTAGTCCGGATTATGTGCTGACTTTGCAGGGGCACCACCAGCGGCACCCTGACCGCGAGTCTGACCAAACGGACGAACTTGTGTTGCAAGTTCACCGTGCGAGGTTTGCGCATAGTCGGGAAGCGTTGAACTTACAGCGGCGCTTGGTTTGCAATTGGTCATGCAGGTCGTGTTCTTGGTATCCGGCGGGGTTGCCGTTACCAGACCCGATTTGCCTGGCCACATTGCGTGCTTGCGCATCATGCCATTGCGGTTAGGCATCAGCTTTTGTACGTCCTGGATGTTGGTATTGCTCAGAGTGAAGTCGTCAGGAACGATTTCAGCCAAGTTCAATAGGTAAGCCAGTACGGCGTAGACATCATCATCACTGAGGGTTTTTGGTGCATTCCACGGCATGGCGCGGTGGATGTAGTCCCACAACGTCGACAGTGAAGAGACCTTCATGATGGTGGTGCGGCCGGGATAATCGTTACGCTTGAGATTAGCGACATTGCCCGTCTTGATGTCTTCTTTGGTCGTGCCGCCAATAAGCGGGGTAAACACGGTGTTATTTTCGCCAAAGGTGCCGTGACAGCTGGCACATTTGTTTTCCCAGATTACCTGGCCTTGTTCAACGCTACCCGATCCCTTGGGTAGGCCTTTGAAGTCAGGGCGAACATCGATATCCCAGGCTTGGATTTCAGCCGGTGTGGCGGCACGTCCAACACCCGGGTATTTGTCAGCAGCACTTGACTGGGCAGCAAACAATAGTGGCACCAGGGCCAGCGCGAATGCAGGCTTCATGGCATTAGAGAACTTGAACATTGCTCACATCTCCGTTTTCAGCGACACCCCATGATTGGATGGCATTGTTGTGATAGATCGAACGGGTACCGCGCACGGCGCGCAGTTGGCCATAAGACGGCTGGACAAAGCCTGTGTCGTCTACGGCGCGCGATTGCAGGATGGCTGTTTTGCCGTCCCAGTTCCATGGCAGGCTGAAGCGGGTGAGTGCTTTAGACTGAACCGGTGTTTCGAGCTTGGCGCGCTTCCAGTTGATGCCGCCATCGGTCGATACATCAACCTGTTTGATCTTGCCGCGACCCGACCAGGCAAGGCCGGAGATGGTGTAATAACCTTTTTCAAGTAGCTTCTGGCCGCCCGATGGTGTACAGATAACCGACTTGCATTCCTGAATGGATGTGTATTGACGGTGCTGACCATCCTTCATCAGGTCGATGTAGTGCACGGCCTCATCTTTGGTGGCATATGGCTGATCGCCCACTTCGATACGACGTAGCCACTTGACCCAAGATACACCCTGAACGCCTGGGACGACCAAGCGCAGAGGATAGCCGTTTTCAGGTCGCATCATTTCGCCGTTCATGCCGTATGCGACCAGTACTTCATCGTTTAGTACCATTTCCATTGGAATGGTTCGGGTCATGGCGGAGCCATCAGCGCCTTCAGCCAAAACGAACTTTTTGGTCATGTCGGCGCCACAATCTTCCAGCAGCAGACGGAGGGGAACACCGGTGAACTCGCTGCAAGACAGCATGCCGTGGGTGTACTGAACGGTTGGTACGGCAACGTTGCCCCATTCCATGCCGGTATTTGCACCGCACTCGATGAAGTGGATACGCGATACGAACGGCATACGCATGATGTCGTCCATTGTGTAAACCTTAGGCTTTTTAACGAACTCGGGGCTTGAGCCATTAACCATCAGGCGATGCATCGACGGATCGATGTCATACCAACCCTGGTGATGACGTTCGAAGTG
Source organism: Fluviibacter sp. (assembly GCA_046093345.1). Lineage (GTDB taxonomy): Bacteria > Pseudomonadota > Gammaproteobacteria > Burkholderiales > Rhodocyclaceae > Fluviibacter. The sequence goes on from JBJTFJ010000055.1 coordinate 2,895, forward strand.
CAGACCCGAGGCGGTAATGATGCCGAACATGCTTTGCAGCGGCGAGAATGACACGCTCGATTGCGTTGTTTGTGTCAAACCCGGGCTAGGGCGACGAATAACGTCTGATTCAAATTTCGATGGCAACCCATAAGGCGCTGTAGCAACACCCTTGCCTAGGGTAGTTGCCCAGGTTTGCGGTTGCAGGATGTACGGATCGCCGGTTTTGGCGTCAACCAGTGCAGAAGCGTCCTGGGCAAAGGCGTTTCGACCTGTGACGGCAGCAGCAACAGCAGCCATGAAAGAGCCTCGCAGAAAATCTCTGCGACCTTTGGTAACCTGTTCGACTTCAGTCGGTGTCAGAAAGTTTTCTGGTGCTTTCTGTATCCGGCCAGGTTTTTTCAAACCTTCCGGCGTTTCGACAGGGATTAGTTCCTCGTTCTTTGCCATTGCTACTCCTTGTGCCCATCGGAAAATAATTAAAATGCAGATAGATTATATTGCACTATACTCAATCCGTTGCCTTCTGGCATCGTGCAATGCAATATATTGATCATCAGTTTGGGGTGAGACGAGTGTGAAGAAATCTCTGTTGTGGCTGACTATTTTTATAGGAATGCTTGCCAACGCTTTTGCATCAGATAATTCATTATCTGACATACCGTATTTCAACTGGAAAGCCTTACGCCTAGCTGACGCCGTTAAAGAAATTCGAGGTGATGGATCAAGAGTTTTGGCCGTTTTTACAGAACCAGAGTGTGGCTATTGTCGTAAGTACGAAAAGTCACTGGAAAAAGTCGATAACGTGACGATCTATCGTTTTCTGATGCCGCTTGACCCGAAAAATATGGCACGTTCAATTGCCATCTGGTGTTCAGGTACAACTAATCAGGATCGACTAAAAAATTTACATGTTGCGATGCATGACCGCTCGGTTGTTTTACCTCGGGATGATTGCGTCAACCCGATTGCAGAAAACATGAAGTTTGCTAAGAAGTACGATATTTACCTGACTCCAACCACTATTGGATCCGATGGTCGTTTAGTACAGGGCTACTTACCCTTGGTCAATCTGGAAAAGTGGCTGTCTGGGCGGGGTGCTTTCGACAAATAAAAAACGAGCCCGGAGGCTCGTTTTCAGGATTTACCAGAATTGCTTGGGATTAGAAATCACCCTCTACAATCGGGAAGCCTAGTGCTGCCCAATCGAGCATGCCGCCACGATAGTAGTAAATCTTGTTTGCAGGGAAGCCGTCGCGTGTCATTGCACTAATAGCGGTTGGGCTTTGTGGGCAGACAGGGCCATTACAGAAGGCGTAAACCTTTTTGGCTTTGCTGCAATCCCATTTATCGGCCTTCTTGGTGCAGCCCAGTTCATCCATGCGGGTAGCAACCTGGGTATAAGGGATGTGATAGGTATTTGGGATTGTGCCTTTGATGCGGTCATCCGGTTCGCGCATGTCGACAATCAGTGCATCCTTGTCGTTCATGGCTTCCAGCATTTCAATTTCTGTTACAGGGATTACGCCTTTAACTGGAACGAGTGGTTGCAGCCAACCTTTGTTTTTGGCACAAGAAGTCATTGTGCGGGTAATGGTGTAGGGCCCTTTTTTGGTTTGAATCACAAACTCTTTGCTCTCACCAATGATGCGCAGCTTTTCTGGTTCAGCGGCTGTTTGTGCGAATGCGGTGGCGCTGATTGCAGCTATCGCAAAGCCTGCGATGATTTTCTTCATGTGTGTCTCCTTTGTTGTGGATATTACAAAATATGTTTGCAACAAGTTTCGAATTTATACCACGTAATTTTTTCGCACAAGCAAACTTTTAAGAGCGGTTTGATGCTGCGAAGCAACATCAAACCCTTAGCCCATCGTCTTTAAATGCTGAATGATTTCACCCGCCATTGGCTGTGCGTCACCATAAAGCATGCGGCAGTTGTCAGTATAGAAGAGGGCATTCTCAACGCCGGAGTAGCCAGTACCCTTTCCGCGTTTAATGACAATAACGTTTTGCGCCAGGTCGGCATCAAGAATCGGCATACCGTAAATAGGGCTGCTCTTGTCGGTGCGGGCAGTGGGGTTAACCACATCGTTTGCCCCGATGATGAGTGCCACATCACACTGCGGAAACTCGCCATTAATTTCTTCTAGATCGTAGATCTTGTCATAGGGAACACCCGCTTCGGCGAGCAGTACATTCATGTGACCTGGCATACGTCCGGCAACCGGGTGAATGGCAAACTTCACCTCAACACCGGCCTCTTCCAGCAAAGCAGTCATTTCCCATACTTTGTGTTGCGCATGAGCCACAGCCATCCCATAACCAGGAACAATAATCACCTTGCTGGCATAACGCATCATGGCAGCTGCATCCAGCGCATTCAGCTCCTTCATCGTGCCTTCAATTGCCTGGCCGCCTTCGCCGTTGCCCGTAATTGGGGAGAACAGGATGTTGGTCAGTGGGCGATTCATTGCCTTGGCCATCAGCTGGGTGAGCAATGTACCCGAAGCACCAACGACAATACCGGCGATGATTAGCGTAGGGTTGTTCTGCATGTAGCCTTCAAAGCCTACGGCCAAACCAGTAAAGGCATTGAATAACGAGATCACCACAGGCATATCGGCGCCGCCAATAGGCAAAGTGACGATTAGGCCCAGGACCAGTGCGACGATAAAGAACAGAACGATGAGCATTGGGTCTGCCGGCGACATGCCAATGACAGCGACGCCCAGAACGACTGAAAGCAATGCCAGTACTACATTGACTGTATTTTGGGCAGGCAGGCGGAATGCCTTTTTCATGATGCCTTGCAGTTTGGCAAAAGCAACGCAAGAACCCGTAAATGAAACCGCACCGATCAAGGCCCCAATCACTGTTAGGGTCGTTGTTGCCAGATCATGGTGACCGCCCCGAGAGAATTCAACGGCTGCAATAGCAGCTGCTGCACCACCACCCATACCGTTATAGATGGCAACCATTTGCGGCATATCGGTCATTTGCACCTTCTGACCAGAGATCCAGGCAACGGCTGAACCAATGAGCAACGCAGCAACCATCAGTGCGATGTTTTGAAGCCCAGGTACAAAGAATGTGGCAACCACCGCAATGATCATGCCGTAGCCTGCCCAGACGATACCTTTGCGTGCTGAAACCGGGGAGCTCATCCCCTTCAAGCCTAGAATAAAGAGCAGGGCGCCAATGAACCAGAAGAACTGAACGTAAAACGGCGTATCCATTACGCACCTTCCTTCTTCTTGAACATGCCGAGCATGCGTTCTGTAACTACGTAGCCGCCTGCAGCGTTAGCTGCACCGAGTGCTACGGCAAAAAAACCAATTGCCTGCTCGGTAACTGTTTCAGCATGACCTAGTGCAACCATGGCACCAACAACGACCACACCATGGATAAAATTTGAACCGGACATCAGCGGTGTATGAAGAATGACCGGTACCTTGGCAATGATTTCGTAACCGGTAAAAGCCGCGAGCATAAAAATATAAAGTGCCAGCATTTCAGTCATTATGCGTCTCCCATAACTTGTTGAACGGTGGGGTGTGTGGTTTTTCCCGCGTGGCATAGTGCTGTCTTGGCGATGACTTCATCTTCCCAATCCAGTGTTAGCTTGCCATCTTTGATGAATGGCGACAGAAAGTTGTAAATATTTCGGCTATATAGCTCTGAAGCATGCGTGGGCATACGCGATGGCAAGTTCAAAGGGCCATGAATATTCACATCATTGGCAATGATGTGTTCCCCAGCCTGGGTTAGCTCACAATTACCACCGGATTCGGCAGCCATATCCACAATGATCGCGCCATACTTCATGCGTGCAACCATCTCTTTGGTGATGATCACGGGCGCTTTCTTGCCGGGGATTGCAGCCGTTGTGATATCAACGTCGGCAGCTGCGACTGCCTTGGCAAGTTTTTCAGCCTGTTGGGCTTTTTCTTCCACGGTCAGTTCGCGTGCATAACCGCCAGTGCCGTCAGCAGATACGCCCGTATCAACGAACTTAGCGCCTAATGATTCAATTTGTTCACGTGCTGCTGCGCGCACATCGTAGGCTTCTACCATCGCACCTAAACGCTTGCAGGTCGCAATTGCCTGCAAGCCGGCCACACCTGCACCAATAACCAAGGCGCGCGCGGGGCGGATGGTACCAGCTGCAGTTGTCAGCATCGGGAAGAATTTAGTACAGCGTGCAGCGGCGATTAATCCGCACTGATAACCCGAACAGGCACCCTGTGAGGAGAGGGCATCCATGCTTTGTGCACGTGATATGCGTGGAAGTAGTTCCAGTGCAAATACGGTGAGATTCTTCTTGTTGAATGCCTCAATGCGTTCTTTACTCTCGTAGGGACGCATTAAGCCAATAACTACCGATCCTTGAGGGATCGCCTCAATTTCGTCTAGTGATGGTGGGGTAACACGCAGAATCAGGTCCGCTCCATGGTAAGCGGTGCGAATGCCGTCGACGAAATTAACGTCTAGGTAATCAGAGTCAATAAAATGACTTTCCGAGCCAGCGCTTTGCTCGATAAACAATTCAGCGCCCAATGCCTTAAACTTTTTGGCAATTTCTGGGGCAAGTGCCACACGTTTTTCTAAAGACTCGGATTCTCTGGCTACAGCTATTTTCAGTGACATGCGGGCTTCCTATCTTATCGGGCAATGGTCGTGGTGAGTTACTTAAAGCTATTACGTATCTTGCGTGTCATGAGTGCAACGGCTAATAGTACAAGTGGTGTGGCTATACCGGTCGCTAGTTCAACATCATGAATTAGACCCATGGTCTTTAGTGCTTTAAAGACATAGGCAGCAAGCCCGATACCGTAGTAGCTGATCGCAACTATAGAAAGTCCTTCAACAGCTTGTTGAAGATGCAGCTGGTGCTTAGACCGTTTTTCCATCGACGCCAGTAATTGAGAGTTTTGCGCCTCGCGTGCGATTTCTACTCTAGTTTGTAGCAGCTGACTGATTCTAGAAACACGATGGGATGTTTCGCGTATGCGGAGAGAAAATGTGCTGCATGTTTTCATGGCTGGAACGAGTCGGCGCTCCATGAATTCGCCGAAGCCCTGAATTCCCGAAAGATTAGTTTCGTGCAAATCACTGATTCGCCGCTGTACGAGCTGAAAGTAGGCGTCACTTGCAGATAGGCGATATTGCGTTGTCGAGGAAAGTGCCTCAATCGCAGACGAAATCTTTGATATCTTTTGCTGTAACTCGAGATCCCGAATCTGTTCGTTGGCTTCTTCGATTTCGGGTGTTGCTAGCTGGCGACTTACGTCAATGAGTGCCTGTTCCTGAGTGGCCAAGATTGGGAATGATTCCTGAACTTCGGGTAATGCGAGCAATGCCATCATGCGATAGGTCTCAATTTCCACAAGCGCTTGTAATTGACGGCCCGCCTGACGTGATCCCATCCCTTTATTCATGAAAAGCATTTTGGTATGGCCAGCAGCGTCGATACGGAAATCCGTGAATGCTGCTCCTGCATCGTGTGCAATCAGGCTACCAATTAATGTATTGCCGGAAAAATAGGGCGAAATTTCATGGGCAGATGGTATGCACTCTGTCTGGCACACCCTGATATTCATTGCTACAAGCAGTTTTCCAGGGAGTCTTTGAAGCCACTGGTCAAGATTGCAGCAAAACTCTGCCGGCTGACTCAGATCATTTGAGGTTGTTTGCTGAAAGAACCACCATGATGAAAATTCACCATGTCGCTCATATTTCACTCGGAATCTCAGGTCGTTGGGTTTGCTCGGGCATCCATCATTGTTTGCAGCGACATCGAATTCGATGTTATTTCCCTGAAGGGTAGGGCACGAGTCGCCGCCGAGCGAGTCACATAAATCCCGAATGACGACCTCTTCCTGAAGTCTCTTGCCGCTCGTGTTGACAAGGGCAAGGTAAAGGATATGTTCGTTTGGCCAAAGGGCAACAGGGGGGCGAGCGTGCAGCTCGTCATTTAGGCGCTGGCGGTCCGGATAGGAAACGGGCAAGTGAGCTTGGTTCATACCCAAATATATTACAGAATATGAAAGTGATTTCCTATTCCATGCGCAAATTAATGTTATACAGCTTTCAGACAGGAATGCTTTTTAAGGGTCTCGAGCGCCCACAGCAGCAAAGTTTTAGTAGTGTTTGCAGTGTTTGTGCGTCTCAGGGATGGGTTCGTCATCATATGAGACGGGTCCGTGAGAGCAGAGTGCGTGGCCTTGCACCCAGTCGCTGTCGCCATCGATATAGTGTTCTTGCTTCCAGATAGGGGCCCGATGCTTGATCTCTTCAATAATGAAGCGGCAGGCTTTAAACGACTCATCCCTGTGGGGCGAGCTTACGGCAATAAGGATGCTGACACCCAGAATGTCTAAACGCCCTTTGAAATGCTCAATATAGATGTTGAGTTTGTCACCCCAACGTTGGCGGGACTCGTTGGCTAGGTCGCGAAATACGTTGAGTGTGAGCTCGTCAAATACATCATATGAAACACCTTTGACGGCCTTACCCAGGTTGACGTTTCTTACTGTGCCAATAAATAGGTCTGCAGCACCGTGTGCATCATCTGCTACGAAATCGACTGCGCTTTGAACCTGGATCGGTTGTGTCGCGATAGCAAAATGATCTTTTCCGCTCATCTTAGCCTCCACAAACCGGTGGGAGAATCGCGATAGTTGCGGATTCCAAAACCACGTCATCATCTTGGTAAATTTTCTGATTGTTTGCCAAGACTGATTTGCTGAGTAGTTCTGTGTCGTTAAACTCCGGATTGAGCTCTCGGAGTGCACGTTCCAGTGCTGATTTGACGTCTTTGATTTTCGTGTTTTTTTCAATACAAAGACCAACGGGATGCGGGTGAACCCGCCGAAACGCACCAAAAAGCTGGACTGAAATATCTAGTTTGTCGTTAGAAGTCATGAATCGTTATGGTTTTATTAAGCACGTGTACATAATACGGAAAGTAGCTGTAAAGGCAATGCGGCATCTGGCTAAACAAAGGCGCGATATACCATGCCTAGAGAGACGCAAAAGGCAACCATAGCAAAGCCCTGTTGTAATCTTGGGCCTTTAATATGTCTGCCGATAGATCTTCCACTAAGCATGCCTATCAGTGTTCCTAAGGCGAATGGTATGGCCATTGACCAGTTCATTGT
>JBJTFJ010000056.1:0-10548 GCA_046093345.1 Fluviibacter sp.
TGATAATAAGGGATAGCGTGAGCGGCTTCGAAGTAACGTGAATCAAGCACTGTTGTCTCCTTTTGTTGATGTATTCATGCTACCCCTTTTCGATTAAATCACTTCCAGATTCTGTTGGTTCTTTGATCTGCGTCAATGAAAATTTCATTTAACTTGCTGGGTTTTGTGTGTCTGTAACTGTTGATCTACATAAAGCAAACCTCATAGCGAAGGGACGTGGATTTTTGCATGCCGATCGTTTAACTTGTTTCAACTAAAAATGCTTCGAAGTAAAAAAGCCAGCCCCGAACGAGGCTGGCTTTCTTTATTAGTAGCAAGGTGTGGGTTAGAGCTGATAACTCATCTTGAGACGCTGTTGCAGGTTTTTTGCCTGTTTGAATGCTTCTTTGAGAATTCTCCGGTCAAGCTGATTCAATTTTTTGATGTAAATCCGATTGTTTCCTAGGCCGCCATCTCTGAGATCAAGGTGTTGAAGTCGTAAGCGCATCAGCTGGATAAAGTGAAATGCTTCGATATAGGCTTCTGTATCAGACCCTGACCCGCCCACGCATTGGGCCGTGTCGCGAAGCCTTGTTGCCGTTGAAGGTGTCTGGATCCCATTAGCTAGTGCCATAACCCGAGCTGCATCCACAAAGATTCGAGCGCCGAATTTTTTAAGATCAATGAAAGGTTCGCCGTTCTCATCGACTTCAGTCTGGAAGTCTCGGATGACACCCAATGGCGGGCTCGCCGACATGGCATTCGACGCAAGCATCCGTAAAAAGCCAGAATTTCCTTTGCTTTCTTTGGTTAAAGTTTCGGCCATGCGCTCGGCAAGATCAAAGCGACCAAAGAGTGGCCTGAAATCAAAGAAAATGGTGGCATTCAGAAGTGCGTCTGGATGAGGTTCACGTATCCAGTGGCAGAAGCATTCTTGCCATTCTTCCAAAGTCATGCACCACTTAGGGTTGCTCGCCATGATCTCCCCCTGACACAATGGAAATCCGATAGTGTCCAGATCTTTGTTTACATCTAGGGCAAACGACATCAGGCGATTCTTGAGTTCCGTTGCGTCCTGATCAGGTCCAACCAGATAAACAATACCGTTATCCTGGTCGGTAGATAGCGTCTGCTCTTCACGCCCTTCAGAACCGAAAGCAAGCCAGGTCCACTGCACGTCATTGAGATCGTGCTTGGAAAGATTGAGTCGAAGGACCCGATCAGTAATCGCATCGTTCAAGGTTGAGATAAAGCGGGTTAGTTGTTCAGCGCCCACGCCCTGTGCCAGCATGTTAAAAACGGTATGCTGAATATCTCTCATGACGCCTTTAAGAGTAAAAGCATTTTCTGCTTTCTCAATCTTCCGGCGAACCTGACCAAGTCCAATTCGTTGCAGTGCAAATAGATCGCGTTCGGAGATAACGCCGGTCAGCTTGCCACCATCGTCGATGATGATCAGGTGACGAATTCCGTGTGCGGCCATGGCCAACATGGCGTCATAGGCTGTTGCCGATTGTTGAAGGACAGTCGGTGGCACTGTCATAACATCGGAGATACAGTTTTCGAGAGAGACTCCCCCGAGAATTACACGACGTACGACATCAGTTTGTGTCATTAAACCTACAGGTGCTCGCTGATCGTCAATCACGATAATTGAGCCAGCCTCTTCGTCCCCCATGATTTTAATCGCCGCCAGAATTGGTGTTTGCGCACTAACGGCGAGCGGAGGCCGCTTGATGAGATCTTGTAGTCTTGTATTGAGTGATTGAGACTCCAGGGCTTGCTGCGCAAATTGTGACTGTAGTTGTTTGCGTGATTCGCTGACTAAACGTGCCAGATAATTGTTGCAGTGCCTAGAAATTGTGGGGCTCAATTCCAAAAGCTTCTGGAATGAGGCTGCATCAATTTCAAGGAGCTTGCATGGCTGGGTCGCCCGAAAAGTGTATGTTGATGCCTGTTGTGTTGTTACGGCCCGGATAGGGAAAAACTCGCCCGGCGATAGTGTCCATTCTTCGGCATCGCTGGCATCTGTGGTCGCTGATGTGGCCCTGACTTTGCCATCAATAATGATGTAAATTGATCGTGCGACACCTTGTTGGGGTGAAACGACTACCTCGCCCTCTGTTTTGTTTACTTCCACCAGTTTGGGTTGGAGAAAGTCGCTAGCAACGTCTTCGATCTGATCAAAAGGGGGGTAATTACGAATCTTTGAAAGGTAGTTTGTCATGGTCGTGATGGGCTTCTAAATTTACAAATCAAATCTACAGCCTTTGTTGCGTTGCAACAACACGATTTAAGGTAAATCAGACCAAATTTTGACGTAAATCAAATAAACCTTATTGAATAAACGAGAAGCGGTAGCAGGTGTTTCAAGGCCAACTAAGGCGAGGGATTGGAGGAGTCAGGTCGCAAGAATCGTATCGTCATGTGCATAGGCAGGGCTGCAACAACAGAGCAGTACGAGATTTTCCGAGCCAATATTCTCAATGCAATGCTCCATTCCGGGCTCGATACAGATTGTGTCGCCCACAGACACTTCAAAGCTTTGATCACTCAGGTGCATGAGGCCACGTCCTTGGGTAATGTGGTACAGCTCTTCTGTGACTAGGTGCTTATGTCTTAGCGTCTTTCCAGCAACCGGGATGGTTGCCTCGGCAAGGCTCTGGTTTTTATTGCCGTGAATTTTGGGGTGCAGGAGTTCGCGTATTTCCGAACCATCCTTCGTTATGTAAGGCGTTATGCTGGCGTATTTTTGGCGCATATCAGCTCTTGGTAGGTTCATTGAAATGAAGTGCCAACCAGACGGTGGGCTGATTCTGGTCGGTGTGGGTAACGCGATGCTTCTGCCCAGCCTTGATCAGCATGTGATCGCCGGGAACCAGCGTCACAATTTGACCTTCTATATCCAGTTGCGCAGTCCCCTTCAGGAGTAACACCCACTCATCCCAGGACTGGTCGTACCAGAATTCTTCTGGACTGCATTGGCCATAAGAGACAATCCGTTCAATACGGCAATTAGGGTTATGGAAGAGGGTTGTGAAGAACTCTTCATTACAATTCTTCGGAAGATCAGAATAAAGATTCGTGAGTGGAAAGGTCATAGTTTAAATTTTACCTTGTCATATAAATCCGGATAGACTTGGTGCAAAGTAGATTTGGTCGAGAGAAATTTCTATTGCCTCCCGCCGACCTGTAAATCAAGGCATTCACAATCGAACGAGCGCAACGTGCAGCCGTAATTTATAAACTATGAAGACAATTATTTATTGGTTTAGAAATGACCTGCGCCTTGTAGACAACCCCGGATTTGCGCAGGCCTGCCTTGATGCTAAGCATTTGCTCCCGGTTGTCATTCATGATCTTCAAAGCGTGGGTTTAACCGAGTGGGGCTTTGAACGAGTAGGGAGGCATCGTCAGCAGTTTCGTAATGAATCAATAGACGATCTCAAAAGTCAACTGCAAAAGGAAAAGTCAGATCTACGGGAGTTTCATGGTGATCCACCGGAGATTTTTATAAAACTTGCCAAAACTTTGGGCGATATCGTTGTCTACTGCCAGCAGATCGAGGCTCCAGAAGAGAAGTCTCAGATTGAAGCTATACGCAGTTCTGGTATTGCCGTCAGAGAGTTTTGGCAGTCAAGCATGTTGGATCCGGCGGATCTGCCCTTTGATCTAGCAGATATGCCAGATATCTTTACCTCATTCCGACAATGCATAGAGGCTGCAAAGTTAAAGTTCGCTATGCCTATAGGTGCGCCCAAACATATTCCTCATTTGCCAGACGAGATGATTGATGCACCAGAGAATCGTACAGACTTTATTGATCCAGTAACAAATGAATTCAAGGGCGGTGGGGCTGAGGCTAGTTTGCACATCGAACAGTATTTCAAACGTCGACTACCTGACACCTACAAAAAAACACGCAATGAATTAATGGGTAGAGATTATTCGAGTAAGTTTTCTCCGTGGTTAGCAATGGGCTGTTTTTCAGCAAGATCGATTGCAAGTCGACTAGATCGGTATGAAAAGGAATACGGTGCCAATGACGGTACTTATTGGTTATGGTTTGAACTGTTGTGGCGCGACTACTTTGAGTTTTTGCCTTTTAAGTATGGTGTCAGGCTTTTTCATGCACAGGGGCTGGCTAACAAACCAATAAGTCCTATGGATCCTCGTTTATTTCATCAGTGGACTACTGGTCAGACTCCGGAGTCACTTATTAATGCGGGAATGAAAGAGTTGTCTGAGACAGGTTTTTTATCTAACCGTATGCGCCAAATTGTATCCAGCTATTGGGTATACAACATGGGTGGTGATTGGCGTGCTGGCGCGGCATGGTTTGAATCCAAGTTAATTGATTATGATGTTTATAGTAATCAGGGTAACTGGCTATACATTGCGGGTCGAGGCACTGATCCGAGAGGGGGAAGACCCTTTAATGTGGCTAAGCAAGCTCGAGAGTATGATCCTGATGGGGTGTATCTCAGAAAGTGGCTGTGATTTATGCTTTGTTTAGCCAGTAGAGTCCAGGAAAAATTGGTTGCGCCAGCGGCCAAAAGAATAATGTTTTGAAAATGACCGCAGCGCTAAAAAAGCCTCTTGGTAGTGGTGTGGCTGTGCCAGCAGGTCGTTTGAACCGGTTGTCGCGCCTTGGTCTTATGGCCTCCTCGGTGGCGGCAGGTATGGTGGCCGAAGGTGTACGGCATATTGCAAAAGGCCAAATCCCGACGATGTCTGAGATGTTGCTGACGCCGTCTAATGTAATACGTGTGACTAATGAGTTGGCAAAGCTGCGGGGCGCCGCCATGAAGGTTGGCCAGCTTATGTCAATGGACGCCGGTGATCTTATCCCCCCGGAATTAGCTGACATCATGGCGCGTTTGCGGAGTGAAGCTGTATCAATGCCCATGAGCCAGTTGGTTGCTGTGCTGGATAAAGCCTGGGGTGATGGCTGGAGCAATCGTTTTGAACGCTTTACATTTACACCGGCAGCAGCAGCCTCCATAGGGCAGGTGCATCATGCTATTACGCGTGAAGGTGAAGCACTGGCTATCAAGGTCCAGTACCCCGGCGTTAAAGAAAGCATTGAAAGTGATGTTGATAACGTGGCTGCGCTATTAAGGCTCTCTGGGTTGCTGCCAAAAACTATAGAAATCAGCAGCATCCTTAACGAAGCCAAAAATCAGCTGCATGCAGAAGCTGATTATCAGCGAGAACAGGACTGGCTGAGTCACTATGCAGAACAGCTTGGACAGATAGACACTTTTCTTCTGCCAAAACCTTATCCAGAATTAACTACGCCGCACGTGCTAGCGATGACCTGGGTCGAAGGTTGTCCGATCGAATCTTTGGAAAATGAACCTCAAACCTTAAGAAACCACGTGGCCGCAATGCTTTTTGATCTTGCATTAAAAGAAATATTTGAGTTTCAGGTGTTGCAATCCGATCCGAATTTCGCCAATTACCGATTCAATCATGACGAACAGAAAATTGTGCTGTTGGATTTTGGAGCAACGCGTAAACTACCAATTGATATGGTCGAAGGCTATCGCAGCCTTATGCAAAGCGGAATTGAAAAGAATCGCGAAAACATGTTTAAGGCTGCATCGCAGATTGGGTACTTCAGCAATGAGATGAGTGAACAGCAAATCAACTCAGTCATGGATCTTTTTGAAATGGCATGTGAACCGTTGTGTCATTGGGGGCACTATGATTTTGCATTGTCTAATTTGCCGCGACGCATGCATGATATCGGTATGACATTAGCAATGGATCGAGATTATTGGCATACGCCCCCGATCGATTCACTGTTTTTGCACCGAAAACTTGCAGGCACTTATCTTCTAGCTGCACGGCTTAAAGCGCAAGTGGATGTAAGGGCGCTATCCAAAAAATACATCGGCTGAATTTGATTTGCGTTTGCCTTGTGGTTTCTTCTCTTAACCAAGTTAAGCGAATTTAACCCCTTTTGACTTATCATGATTCAATGAACACGCCCTCGATCTACTTTGCATTGAAACATGCACACGTGACGATGGTTGTCGTGAGCTTTCTACTGTTTGCCTGGCGTGGTTATCTGGCAATTGATGGCCATTATCAGGCAACGCGAATTCGTATGCTGCTAATCCATGGGGTTGATACGCTCTTGCTGGTATGCGGTGTGTCGCTGGCGGTTCTGCTGGGATTAAATCCGCTGGTAACGCCTTGGCTGTTAGCCAAAATCGTAGCGTTGGTTTTATATATTGTGATAGCGATGGTGGCGATCAAGCGTGGCAAGACACGTGGCCAACGCAGGGTTGCCTGGTGGGTGGCAATGATGATTTTTGCTTATATGGTGATGACGGCGATCAGCAAAAGCCCCCTGCCGTTTATAGGTGCCTAATGTTAGGGAGTGTGTTTGTTTGGCGGTTGTTAGCAATAGTGTCCGTATTGCTGGGTGTGATCGGCGTTATTGTGCCGGGTTTGCCCACAGTGCCATTCATGATTCTTGCCGCCTGGGCGGCTAGCAAAGGGTGGCCTCAGCTGGAACACTGGTTGGTGAATCACAAACGTTATGGTCCGCATATCAGCCGGTGGCGGGAAAACGGGAGCATTCCCCGACGGGCCAAGGTTTATGCCACAGCCATGATGCTGTTTAGTGTGAGCGTGCTAATACTGTCCGATATGCCCTCATGGGGTGTGCTTGTAATCAGCAGCGTAATGGGGCTAACACTAGTCTGGATGTGGCGACGCCCCGACTAACGCCCACCGAGCGTCGAACTCGGAACCACCGGAATTTGCTATGTAGTGTAGCTCCAGCTTTCGAAACAACTTACTGACACCCTCTGAATGTCATCATATGATCTCGTTTACTTGATATACCTTTGAGGCAACATGTTTTCTAGAAAGCCAAATCTGATTGCTGTATTTTTGGCAATTATTTCGCCCGCCATATGGGCATTCCCGCCGGGCTTTGTGTATCTAGATGAGGTGATTCCACAAATCCGTGTAGATATGCGTTATGCCGGCAGTCATAACTTTGTGGGTAGACCTGTTGTAGGTTACTTGTCTCACCGACCGGTGATGACTGAGCAGGCGGCTAATGCCTTGTCAAAGGTGCAGGATGATCTCCGGCCGTTTGGTTTGCAATTGTTGATATACGATACCTATCGACCACAACAGGCCGTCAATGATTTTGTGGATTGGTCTAAAGATGAGACTGATACCCGGACGAAACGGGAGTTTTATCCGAACCTAAGCAAATCGGTCCTGTTTCCTGAGGGCTATATTGCCGAGCATTCCAGCCATAGCCGGGGGAGCACGGTAGATCTTTCGATCGTACAGTTGCTTTCGCCCTATGAGGCTTTGGACATGGGTAGTGGCTTTGATTTTTTTGGTCCAGAATCCTGGCCTGAATACGAGGCATTGAAACCCCAGCAACATGCGAATCGTTTGCTGTTGAGAACGTTAATGATCAAACAGGGGTTTGCGCCGTACGACAAGGAATGGTGGCACTTCACTTATAAGAACGAGCCATTCCCCGAGACATATTTCAATTTTGTAGTGGAGTAGTGTGCATTCTGCCCAGTAGTTGAAGCACTTGCTGCAAGATCTCGCTAAGGGGCTGTGCGGCATCAAGTTTATGCCAGTGTGTGGTTAATGAACCAAGATTTAATTCTTGTTCTCTGGCCGTTTTGTCCGTGGCATCCGAAATTTTGCAGGCGCGTGATTCAATGCGATCTATACGCGTCTTCAAATCAGTCTCTAGCCAAACTCCTTGAAAGGGAATGTTCAGTTTATGAGCTACCTGTTCGATCCGTGCTTGATCTTCCTTTCGGTCAAAGACGCCATCGACGATAACTGCCCATCCCGCTGAAAGTGCCTTTTCGGCTTCTGCATAGAGTGTTTCGTATACTTTGGATGAAACCTCAGGAAGGTAGGCGTCCTTGGGCAAGCGTGCTTCCAGCGCTTGCATGTACATGTCTTTTCTAATGCGATCTGTATTGATCAACCTTGCACCTGGAGGAGCGCTTATCGATACAGCAATTAAGTCGGCCAGGGTGGATTTTCCGCACCCGCTATATCCGCCAATAGCAATTAATACCCCAGTTGGCGATTTTGGTACGTCATTCGCAGTGCGAAAATAGGATTCGGCTAAGTCCGTGTCGCCCTGAAGCGCATCGGCATGCCCGCGAACAATGGCTCGGAAGGACAGAAAGTAGGGCATTAGAGACAACCCGTCTGACTCTTCACGTATATCTAGATAGCGATTAAATGTGTAGTTGGCCAAATCCTTTAGATCGGAACGCCATAAATCTATGATCAGGTAGGCGATGTCATAAAGAATATCGATAGTTGCAATTTCATCCGAAAATTCGATACAGTCAAATGCCGTAGGTTTCCCATTAAACAGGCAGATATTGCGTAAGGCCAGATCACCGTGGCAGTGCCTGACTTTTCCGGCTGCTTTCCGTTGATCCAGTAATTTCTGGTCCTTGTTAAGTAAACCAGTTAGCACATTATGTGCATCAGCAAGTTGCGCGGCAATCTGCGGTACATTCTGCTCCAAGGCTGTAAAAACGTCGTTTAGTTCTTTCTTCATGCATTTGTAGCCACCATAATCGCTACTGGGGTTGGCTAGATCATGGGCTGCCGATATGGTGTGAACTAGTTGCTCGAGCAATTGGCGCGTCAATTTGCCATTGTTCGCTAGAAATTGAAAAGAATCTGTGTCGCCAAACCGATGCATAGCTACGACGGCATCAACTAGTGGACCATCGCCATCTAATGTTAACGATCCATCAT
Source organism: Fluviibacter sp. (assembly GCA_046093345.1). Lineage (GTDB taxonomy): Bacteria > Pseudomonadota > Gammaproteobacteria > Burkholderiales > Rhodocyclaceae > Fluviibacter. The sequence goes on from JBJTFJ010000056.1 coordinate 8,764, forward strand.
CTTTACGGGTAATCCGATGAGTTCCTAGATATAGATCTTTGGCGTAAGCCTGATTGAAAGCAAGCTCACGCTGGCACATCTCAAAGCGGGCGTCAGGGGTGCTAAAGTCCAGATAGGGCAGTCGTAGGGATTGTTTAAGCTTGTAAGCGATCGTGTCGCCGAGTACTACGACAGAGATGCTTGTTCGGATTACACGTGAGTTTTGTCCTGCAAGCCGGCTTAGGAAATGTATCGTTGGTTCTTGGTTTTGATCTAAGCTTGTCATACTAAGACAATATATTCATGACAATAGGCTGGGCTAGAACAGCATAGAATGACCAAGGGTTCGGCTCCCGTATTCTCTATGGCTTGAGACTAGTCTGGTGGTGGGCAGACCGTATTTTGTTATTGACGATAAAGCTTCTTGCTTAATAGCAGTCAGCTAAAATGTAAGCATAGTTGGATTTAAGGAGTTTAGGTGTTCGGCAATCAGCTTTACAAGGCATTTTGGTTTGCATGCGGTGCGATTTTTCTATTTTTTCCTAATGTGGCACTGTCCGAGCCCGTTTCTGAAATCCTTTCTAAATCCCGATGGACTGGTACCTATGAAGCAATGCGCGCGCGGGGTGTAGTCAGGCTGGCTGTTTCCTATAATCCATCGCTGTATTACAAGGATCAAGGTGTCGTAAAGGGGCTGATGGTTGAAGTTGCCAAAGATTTCAGTCTCTGGCTCGACCGCAAGTACGGAAGCGTTAATGATGCCAATGGCATTAAGGTCGTCCTTGTTCCAGTGCTCTCGGGTAAGTCGCCTGAAGCGGTCCTTAACGGTATAGCCGATGTTGCCGTGGTTAATGTGACTGAACGACTAATGTTATCGGATCGTTATGAAGGTTTGACTCAGGTTGATACATCTCCGCTGAGTGAGGTTTTGGTTACAAATGCAGAGTTAGCGAACCAGCCAAAGTCATTCGCAGATATGGCAGGGCATGTCGTCCATAGTTCTGCGCCGGTTAGATTTCGACGTAGTCTATCGATAGAAAATGCCAAACTTGCTTTGCTGGATAAAGCACCAATTCAGGTGATAGAGGAAAACAATGCACTAACCGATGAAGATTTACTCCAGATGGTCGATGCAAATTTGTTAGGAGGGGTCTTTGTAGATGATTGGAAAGCCGATTTGTGGAAATCTGCGCTGCCGGATATCCGGGTGCATCCGAATATCCGTCTGATAGACCAGGGGAATATCGGTTGGCTTGTACGTAATAACGATGCTCAATTAGCGGATGACCTTAACCGGTTTGCACACGAACTGATGGCAGGTGGGAGACTTGATCGTTACCGCAAAACCATTTTTTCTAAACAGGTTCGGTCGATGAAGGATCCAACGCAGGATAAGCTTTGGGCGAGATTCATGCGTCTTTATCCGACTTTCAAAAAATATGGCCGTCAATACAATCTGGATCCGCTCTTGCTGGCATCGTTAGGATTTCAGGAATCCGTACTCGACGTTAATGTCCGAAGTGGTAACGGCGCTGTTGGCATTATGCAGATTTTGCCAAGCACAGGAAAACACCTAGGCGTTATTAATCTTCGTAATGCCGATGCCAATATTTACGCAGCTACCAAGTACATGAATCAAATATTGAACACTTACTTTTCAGGTAGCAGACTAGACAAGTTCAATAGAACTCTCTTTGCGATAGCTGCCTATAATGCGGGACCGAATGCGATATCGAAAATGGCGATAAGAGCGGGCGATGAAGGACTTGATGCCAATGTTTGGCTAAATAACGTCGAGATCATAGC
>JBJTFJ010000057.1:0-8359 GCA_046093345.1 Fluviibacter sp.
GCGCGGGCACTGATGTGCCCTTCTGATCTATTGCTGCTCGATGAACCTACCAACCACCTCGATCTGGATGCCCTGGTCTGGTTGGAAGCCTGGCTAAAACGCTACCCCGGCACCCTCGTTGTGATCAGTCACGACCGTGAATTTCTTGATGCCGTAACTAATGTAACGATTCATATTGATCACGGCAAACTCGTTCGCTACGGCGGCAACTACAGTGCTTTCGAAGATCTGCGCGCCGAACAGCTCGCTATTCAACAGGCCTCCTTTGCCAAGCAACAGGAAAAGATCGCGCATCTGCAGTCTTTCATCAATCGATTCAAGGCCAAGGCCAGCAAAGCCAAGCAGGCACAAAGCCGTGTTAAGGCACTGGAGCGTATGGAAAAAATCGCGCCGGTTCTGGCCGATGCCGAATTCACCTTCACCTTTGATGAACCGGGCGCCTTGCCTAATCCCATGCTCGCCATGGAGGATGCCAGCTTCGGCTACCCACCACCAGCAGATGCAGCTGCGGGCACGCCCTCTACGATCATCGTTGAACACGTGAACCGCTCGGTTTTGGCCGGTCAGCGCATTGGCATTCTGGGTGCTAATGGTCAGGGTAAATCAACTCTGGTTAAAACCATTGCTCAAACCTTGCCGGTACAGGCTGGCACCCTTACTGAAGGTCGCGGCCTCACGATTGGCTACTTTGCCCAGCAAGAACTGGATGTATTAACCGCCAGCGCCACGCCCATGGAGCACATGATCCGCCTGGCCAAAGCGGCTATTGCCAGCGGCAAGACGCAAGGCCGCGACATGCGCGAGCAGAATCTACGCACTTACCTGGGCACTTTCAACTTTAGTGGTGACCAGGTCATGCAACCGGTAGGCACCATGAGTGGTGGCGAAAAAGCCCGCCTGGTACTGGCCATGATTGTATGGCAGCGCCCTAACCTGTTACTGCTGGATGAGCCTACCAACCACCTGGATTTGGCCACACGTGAAGCGCTGGCCATGGCGCTCAACGAATTCGAAGGGACCGTAATGCTAGTCAGCCACGATCGGGCCCTACTGCGTTCGGTCTGCGATAGCTTCTGGCTCGTCTCTCGTGGCGACGTTTCTGATTTTGATGGTGATCTTGATGATTATCAGCAATTTCTGCTTGACGAAGCCAAGCGTCAGCGTGAAGAAGCCGCTGCACCAAAAGTAGTGATTGTTAAAGAGACCACCAAAGCTAAGCCTGCATCGAATCGTCAAAAGAATTTGCAACGGGATCTAGACAAACTGGACCAGCATATCCAGCGACTTCAGAAAAACAAAGGCGAACAGGAAGAAGCGCTTTCTGGCACCACTGATGCAGAGGCCATTACTGACATAGGTCGTAAACTACAATCCATTCAGGAAGAGCTTGATGCCCTCGAAATTCGCTGGCTGTCATTGGCCGAAGATATCGAGGCTTGCAAAGCCTGATCTGGAGATCTCATGGACAACATCACACTGATTGCTATAGCACTGCTCGCTGCTGCGGCAGGTTTTGCCATCGGCCTATTGCTGGGGCGTGCCCGTGCCTCTGTTGCCGAAGCCAAGGCAGAGCGTTTGCCGCAACTAGAAGGTCGACTGATCGAGTCCGAACAGCAGCTCAATGCATTGAATGCACAGGTGGCCACGCTCACCATGCAATTAACGCAAGAGCGCAACCAGAGCAACGAAAAGCTGGCCTTGTTACAAAGCGCTCGCGAAGAACTCACACACCAGTTCAAAAATCTGGCTAACGATATTCTGGAAGAGAAGTCCAAGCGCTTTAGCGAACAGAACCAGCAAAGCCTGGGACAACTGCTCGACCCACTTAAAACCAAGTTGCAGGAATTTCAGGGCAAAGTAGAACAGGTTTACGTACAGGAAGGCAAAGACCGTAGCGCTCTCGCCGAGCAAGTACGTCAGCTCATGGAACTGAACAAGACGGTGAGCCAGGAAGCCAACAATCTCACCAAAGCTCTCAAAGGCTCCAACAAAACTCAGGGGAACTGGGGAGAGCTGGTACTCGAGCGCGTATTGGAAAGTTCTGGGCTACGCAAAGGCGAAGAGTACGACGTTCAGGAAAGCCATACTCTGGAAGACGGACGTCGCTTACAACCTGACGTTGTGGTGCATTTGCCCGATGATCGCCATCTGGTGATTGATGCCAAAGCAACCCTCATTGCCTACGAAGATTACGCCAATGCCGAAGACGACAAGCATCGGGATGCCGCACTAAAACGCCATCTGGATGCCGTGCGCAGCCACATCAAAGGCTTGTCGGATAAAAACTATCAGGATCTGTACGGCCTCAAGTCTCTGGACTTCGTACTCATGTTTGTTCCTATCGAACCTGCCTTCATGCTGGCCGTAACGCATGACCGCGAACTCTATATGGATGCCTGGAACAAGAACGTGTTACTGGTGAGCCCATCCACACTGCTCTTCGTTGTACGTACCGTAGCGAACCTATGGCGCCAGGAAGCTCAGACGCGCAACGCGCAAGACATCGCCAAACGCGGTGCTGAACTCTACGACAAGCTTGCCGGCTTTGTCGAAGATATGGAATCACTGGGCACGCGTCTCAACCAGGCACAAAAAGACTACGACGGCGCCATCAACAAGCTATCAACCGGACGAGGCAACGTAATTCGTCAGGCAGAAATGCTCAAAAAACTTGGCGTTAAACCCAGCAAAAGCCTACCCGCACCTATGGTAGAAATTGCAAATGATGCCGCCGATATGGAATAGCTCAGCGCTTGTCTTTAGCGCTAAAAAATCCGGGCTTCTGATCTCGTGGTAGTTGCTTTAATGCCCACTCGGCCTTCGATGCAGACGATCGGTCGGGATACATCGCCTGCGCAACAATCGCTAATGGCGGATTCGCCCGCGTGTAACGGGCGCCCTTACCCTGCAGATGCGCCTGAAACCGGGCGTCGACATCCGTTGTGATACCTGCATAGTAAGTGCCATTGGCACATTGCAGTAGATACAGAAACCAGGGCTTATCGGCCACAGCAAAAAACCCTAGGATTGAGCGCTCAGCAGCACAACGGGCGTGATAGATGCATTATCCAGGTAGACCATGCCCTCCTGGATCGTCCACGAAAGCTTCATCGTCCGGCCTGCTGCTTCAACCAGCTTGGCACTATCCTCTGGCGAGATTTGAATCACTGATAAGTTTTTGTAGCGCATCAGCGTATTGGCATTCTGTTGCCACCACATATCTGAAGGCCGGCCACCATAAGTAATAGTCACAGCACGATCTGCACGGCTACAGGCCTTTTTAACCCGCACTTCATCTGGCAAACCCACATCAATCCACAAGCGGGTAACGCCACCCGGATCGATTTCCCAAACAGCCGCATCCTCTTCATTGGAAAGCCCTCGCCCAAAGCGCAGATCTTCCGAGGCATACAGCGCAAATGCCAACAGCCTGATCATCACCCGCTCAATTGTCTCTGAAGGGTGTTGGGCCAGCGTCAGTGAATAATCGCCGAAATGGTTCTGATCAAGATTTGCGACCTGCAAATCTGCTTTAAAAACGGTTGCTTTAAGTGCCATGATTCCTATCCGAAAGGCGAAAGGCTACGCGTAACTGCCTTTTATTCCAAATCGAACTCCCCGGATATCGCTACAATGCGGCATGTCTGTAGAACCCTCGCCTAAGCCATCGCCAACTTTAGCGCCAACCATCTCCTGGCTGCAAAATGGCGTTGAGCATCATGCACGCTGGATTTCCGAAGCCGGTTTACCTGCACCGCAACAAGTCACTGTTGCAGATGACACCCTCTCTGCCGATGCCGCCTTTCGGTTAATTCGCGAAGGGCACGCCATACTCTGGCAAGGCGATTACCAGAATGCCCGAAATCTTTTGCAGGCTCTGGCCAGACGGACAGACAGACCTCCCCGTCGTGGCAGCGAACCTCAGGTGACAACTGCTGCAGAAGCCTTTGCGCAGCATCGCCTAGCTCAGGGGCGCCGTGCCGGCATTTTGGGGCAACTACTGTTACCCCTTACGGCGGACTATCGTATTCCCCTGCGTCGCGGACAAGATGTTGTTGAAGCCTGCACGGCCGGCCTTGGCCCCGCAGAGCCAGGCGCCGGTGATGCCGTCATTAGCCTCCGTGGTCTCTTAGCGCTGATTAGCGCCTACGAATGGCGCAAAAAAGGCGCGTTCGTACCAGCCCTGGAGAATCGCATCCACCCGCACTTTGGCGTGTTTTCCCCGGTTCGCGGTGAATATGTCGACCTGGTCGCCAAAGCACCTCTGCCAAATCCCTGTAACCTGGCCCTTGATATTGGCGTGGGCTCCGGTGTGCTCACCTGCCTACTGGCTAAGCGGGGTATCGCCAAGGTCATCGGCACCGACCTTGATCCGCGTGCCATTGCCTGCGCTCAGGAAAACATTGATCGGCTTGGTTTCTCTTATCAGGCAGAAATCCAGTCTGTTGATCTATTCCCGAAAACAGACCAGAAAGCCGACCTGATCATCTGCAACCCGCCATGGCTACCGGCCATACCTACCTCGCCGGTAGAAGCCGCCGTGTACGACCCGGACTCACAGATGCTCCGTGGCTTTCTGGCCGGTGCAGCCTCAAGGCTTAGCCTAACAGGGGAAGCATGGCTGATTATTTCGGATATCGCCGAGCACCTGGCACTAAGGAGTCGGGACGAATTACTGGGCTGGATCAGGGATAACGGGCTAATGGTCGTTGATCGTATGGATGCCAAACCCAACCACCCCAAAACCCGCAACCAGACTGATGCGCTGCACAAAGCACGCGCTAAAGAAACGACGTCTTTGTGGCGCCTAAAAAAGTCCTGAAAAATTGAACGATTAAGGATTTGATGCATTGACGAGAACCCCCTCGGTGCGGATACTCATAGCTTCGCCGGATTAACCTGACGGCAATAAGTGGCTCGCACAACGAGCCCTCTATAACTACTTGAATTCAAGGGGACACCATGGCTGACAAGAAGTCGAAGATTATTTACACGCTGACGGACGAAGCACCGCTACTCGCGACCTGTGCCTTTCTGCCAATCATCCGCACCTTCACTTCCCCTGCTGGTATCGACATCGTCAAAAGTGACATTTCGGTTTCCGCCCGTGTTCTGGCAGAGTTTTCAGAATTTCTCAAAGATGATCAAAAAGTGCCAGACACACTGGCCGAACTGGGCAAGCTGACGCTGCAACCAGACACCAACATCATCAAGCTACCGAACATCAGTGCTTCGGTTGCCCAGCTAAAAGCATGCGTTAAAGAACTGCAAGCCAAGGGTTACGCTATTCCGAACTATCCGGAAGACCCGAAGACTGCTGAAGAAAAAGAAATCGCTAAGCGTTACGGCAAATGTCTGGGTTCAGCAGTGAACCCTGTGCTACGTGAAGGCAACTCGGATCGCCGCGCACCACAGGCAGTTAAGAACTACGCCCGCAAACACCCACACTCGATGGGCAAGTGGAATCAGTGGTCGCAATCTCATGTATCGCACATGCATGGCGGCGACTTCTACCATGGCGAAAAGTCCCTGACACTGGACAAGGCACGCAATGTACGCATGGAGCTTATTGCCAAGGGTGGTAAAGCGACGGTTCTGAAAGAAAAAGTTGCACTACAGGCCGGCGAAATCATTGACTCCATGTTCATGAGCAAGAAAGCCCTGTGTGATTTTTACGAAAAGGAACTCGAAGATTGCCGCAACTCCGGCATTCTTTTCTCGCTGCACGTAAAGGCCACCATGATGAAAGTCTCGCACCCGATCGTGTTCGGTCACTGCGTTAAGATTTTCTACAAGGAAGCCTTCGAGAAACACGGCAAGCTGTTTGAAGAGCTGGGCATTAACGTTAACAACGGTATGGTCGACCTGTACGAAAAGATCAAGAGCCTGCCAGAATCAAAGCGTGACGAAATCGTCCGCGACCTTCATGCTTGTCAGGAACACCGTCCTAAACTGGCCATGGTGGACTCTGCCAAGGGCATCACCAACTTCCATTCGCCTAACGACATCATCGTTGATGCATCGATGCCAGCCATGATTCGCGCCGGTGGCAAAATGTGGGGCGCCGATGGTAAGCAGTACGATGCCAAGTGCGTCATGCCGGAATCGACCTTTGCCCGTATCTATCAGGAGATGATCAACTTCTGTAAAACCAACGGCAACTTCGATCCTAAGACCATGGGTACCGTACCAAACGTTGGTCTGATGGCTCAAAAAGCTGAAGAATACGGTTCACACGACAAGACCTTCGAAATCAGCGAAGATGGCATCGCTAACATCGTCGACATCGACACCGGCGAAGTGCTGCTAACGCAGAACGTTGAGAAGGGCGATATCTGGCGTATGTGTCAGGTCAAGGATGAACCAATCCGTGACTGGGTCAAACTGGCTGTTACACGCGCACGCAACTCCAACACACCTGCAGTATTCTGGCTGGATCCATACCGTCCGCACGAAGCCGAACTGATCAAGAAGGTTAAAAAGAACCTGATCGATCACGACCTTACCGGTCTGGACATCCAGATCATGTCTCAGGTTCGCGCCATGCGCTTCACACTGGAACGCGTTATCCGCGGTCTGGACACCATCTCGGTTACCGGCAACATTCTGCGCGACTATCTGACAGATCTGTTCCCGATTATGGAACTGGGCACTTCGGCCAAGATGCTGTCGATCGTACCGCTCATGGCGGGTGGCGGTATGTACGAAACAGGCGCTGGCGGCTCGGCACCGAAGCATGTTCAACAGCTCACAGAAGAAAACCACCTGCGCTGGGATTCACTGGGCGAGTTTCTTGCCCTGGCCGTTTCTCTGGAAGATCTGGGCATCAAGACGGGCAACGAACGCGCCAAGCTGCTGGCCAAAACGCTAGATGCTGCAACGGGCAAACTGTTGGACAACAACAAATCGCCTTCGCCAAAAACCGGAGAACTCGATAACCGTGGTAGCCAGTTCTATCTGGCGATGTTCTGGGCACAGGAACTGGCTAACCAGACTGCTGACAAAGAGCTGGCCGACCACTTTAAGCCACTGGCCAAAGCACTGACCGACAACGAAGCCCAGATCGTGGCCGAGATGAAGACAGTTCAAGGCAAGGGTGTCGACATCGGCGGTTACTACAAGGCCGATTCGGAGAAGTGCAAGGCCGTCATGCGTCCGAGCGCTACACTCAACGCAGCACTCAAGGCTGCCCGCGCTTAATCTCGCGAACAGCCCGCAAAAGCCCCCACCTTAAGGCGGGGGCTTTTTTATTATATATTTTGCACAAAGGAATGATTCGTAAGTATTTTCCTATTGCGCTAGATCTAATTAATGGATTGTTATTCCTAGAAGAGTCTATATATTGCGTTATATATCGCAACTTAAAATAAAAGAACCACAATGACTACTCCATATGTCCGACTCCTGAACACCCTCAGATCAGCACGTTCAAGCACCGATGGCGACTTAAATCACTCGCATGAAGAGTTGCTTGCATTTATAGCTGAGCATACAAATAATGGCTCACAATTAAAAATCACCGATCTGATTTATCAGAAGGACTTCGGAACCGGACAAACGATCTCAAATAAAGTTGCTTATCTGGTTTCAAACGGTTTTCTTGAGCAGATTCCGAACGAAGTCGATAAGCGCATTAAAACAATCAGACTCACCAAAAAAGCAAATAACTTTTTTGATATACGGAGCAAGTCGATGTGCAAGCTCTGCACATAAAATCACTAGAACATGTAATAACCTTGTACTTAATCATCAAAAGGTTCAATTTGCTCTATTGATGTGATCTAATTTGGGAAATGATCCCTCGCCAACAGCGGGAAAGCATCCTCGAAATGACATCACTTAAGTTACGACTTGCTGTGCTTGCTTCAAGCTTATTCGCTGCAAGTTTCTGCCACGCTGACTGGCAAGCGCTAGATGACAGCACAACATATTTTGTCGACCCTGCAACGTTCCGCAGCACAGGCAGAAACGCAAGCATTTGGGCGTTGGAAAGCCTGCAGCCACCCGTTGAATTCGCAACAGGCAGTGCCAAATCAAAGCGAGTCTATCTTGAAGCCGATTGTCAGCAATATCAGATTCGGACCCTTGCCTATAGCTATAGAGCAGACCTCCAAGGCTACGGCAAAGAACTTGATAGCGCCAACCCAGGCTATGGTTCCAAATCAGCACGGTGGCGCTTTGTCTCGCCAAACAGCCTCGATCAAGAAGTCTTCAGCAGGCTATGCTTGAAACCTAAATCCAAACCGCTTGCGAAACCAGAGCCTATTACGGGAGATGCGGCGACAGAGGCAGGTCAAGGCACTGTCGCTAATAAATCTGACACACCTATCTGAAATTAACGACGAACCGAGTCTAGGTC
>JBJTFJ010000058.1:0-5248 GCA_046093345.1 Fluviibacter sp.
ACATCGTAGTCGCACTTCTGCAAGAGCTTCTGGATGATGTTTTCAACGTCTTCACCCACGTAACCGGCTTCGGTGAGCGTGGTGGCATCGGCCATAACGAATGGCACATCCAGCAAGCGTGCCAGCGTTTGGGCCAGCAGCGTTTTACCAGAACCCGTTGGGCCGATCAGCAAGATATTGGATTTGGAAAGTTCTACGCCATCGTCTTTAGCCGATGGCAGACGTAGACGTTTGTAGTGGTTATAAACCGCTACGGCCAGAATCTTTTTAGCCGGCTCTTGCCCAATCACATATTCATCCAGCGTTTCGCGGATTTCACGCGGGGTTGGCAGGCTGTCTTTGGCTGCTTTTACCGCTTCTTCCACTTCATCCTGAACGATGTCACCGCACAGCTCGATACACTCATCACAGATGAATACCGAAGGGCCGGCGATCAGTTTTTTTACTTCGTGCTGGCTCTTGCCGCAGAAGGAGCAATACAAGGGCTTTTCAGAATCCTTGTTGGCGTCGCTCTGTTTGTCTTTGGTCATTTCCTATCCTTCAAATTCTTTATTCAACGCTTAGGCCGCTGTGCGGTTGCCAATCACTTTGTCGATCAGGCCATAGGCCACGGCTTCATCAGCCGACATGAAGTTGTCGCGATCAGTATCGCGTTCGATACGCTCGACATCCTGCCCGGTGTGCTCTGCCAACATGTTGTTGAGCTTTGCACGCAGCGAGAGGATTTCCTTGGCGTGAATTTCGATATCCGATGCCTGACCCTGGAAACCACCCAGCGGCTGGTGAATCATGACGCGCGAGTTCGGCAGCGAGAAGCGCTTGCCTTTAGCGCCTGCTGTGAGCAGGAAGGCCCCCATCGAGGCAGCCTGGCCAAGGCACAGGGTTGATACGTCCGGCTTAATGAATTGCATGGTGTCGTAGATCGACAGACCGGCTGTAACCGAACCACCTGGTGAGTTGATATACAGGTGAATATCTTTATCCGGGTTCTCGGCTTCGAGGAACAGCAGCTGCGCAACCACCAGGTTGGCGCTCATATCGTTGACCGGGCCCACCAGGAAGACCACGCGCTCTTTAAGCAGGCGCGAATAGATATCAAAAGCACGCTCGCCTCGACCACTCTGTTCTACAACCATAGGCACCAAACCAATTGCTTGAGGGTCCGGTTGGGTCTGAACCAGGGTGTTAACGAGGCTGTTATGGGTAAACATGTGTGCTCCTGAGGGGGTATTACGGATATTGAGTGTAATCATGCCGCAAATACGGCAGTTTTTCATGCATTTGAGCAGCTTCTGACAAGATTTTCCGCAGAATCACCCCCTATTTAGGGAGCAAATTCCCGAAATCAATGACTTAGCGCACTTTCAAATGCCACAAATGCAACCGGCCGGGCGAACCCGGCCGGTTTAACGATCATCTGTTAATTAAAACAGGGGATCAGACGCCTTGCTGGCCCATGATTTCGTCGAAATCGATGGCCTTCTCGGTCACCTTGGCTCGGGCCAGAACCCATGCCACAACATTTTCTTCCAGCACTTCGGACTCAATACCCGACAGACGCTGTGGATCTTGCTTGTACCACTCGATCACTTCGGCCGGGTGCTGATAGGTTTCTGCCATTTCAGCAATACGGGCGTTGATCTGATCTTCGGTAGCAACCAGCTTTTCATTCTCAACCAGTTGCGCCAGGATCAGACCCATGCGTACGCGTGGTGCAGCACGATCAGTAAACCACTCAGGCTGCATCGGGATGTCGCCCTTCATGCCGCGCTGCTTCATTTCTTCGCGGGTGTTCTGCATCAGGCGGTAGGTTTCCTGCTCGATCATGGCCTTAGGCACGGTGATCGGGTTCAGGGCATCCAGCTTTTCCATCACGGCTTCGCGTACGCGCTGATGAATGCGCTTCTTTACTTCGCCCTTGAGGTTCTTTTCTACTTCAGCGCGCAGATCTTCTGCTTTGCCGCTTTCAACGCCCATGGCCTTAACGAATTCTTCGTCCAGCTCAGGAATTACCGGGCCCTGAACTTGTTTGACGTTCAGATCAAACTGAACGGTCTGGCCAGCCAGCTCGGTGTTACCGTATTCAGCTGGGAAGGTCAGATCAAAAGTCTTGGCGGTGCCAGCGGTGCAGCCTTCGATAGCCGCTTCGAACTCAGGCAGCAGCGTGCCCTTGCCTACAACCATTGGGTAATCTTTAGCTTCGCCACCGGCAAACGGTACGCCGTCTTTCTTACCCAGGAAGTCGATAACTACACGGTCTTCCTTCTGGGCTGCGCGGTCTGCGTTTTCGTAACGAACGCGCTGCTTACGCAGGATTTCCAGGGTCTTATCGACATCAGCGGCAGTAACTTCGTGCACTGGGCGCTCGATCTCAGCCGACGATACATCAGCCAATGTAAATTCCGGGAACAGTTCAAAAGTCGCGACAAAGGTCAGGGTGTCACCCGTTTCGTCGCCTTTTGGCTCGATACGTGGGTAACCAGCAACCTTGAGTTTCTGCGCCGTGATGGCTTCGCCGTATGCGCGGCCAACGAGTTCGTTGAGAGCTTCTTCACGGGCCTGCAGGCCGTGGTGCTGTTTAACCACCTTGGCTGGCACTTTGCCCGGACGGAAACCGGCAATCTTCAGGGTTTTGCCCATGCGCGCCAGGCGGGCATCGGTTGCGGCTTCAACTTCTTTAGCGGCAACGGTCAGTTCGATTGTGCGCTCGAGCGGCGACACTTCCTGCACGGTTTCGGTGGTGCTCATTGAATTCGTTCCTAATGAATAAAGGCGAGACTTGCAAAACCTGCGATTATATCTGAAGGCGCTACTTCGGGGTAAGCCTGAAGGTCGCACTTTTTAGTGCATTTATATTGTTTTATTAAGGATTCGCTAATAATTGCGTCCATTTTTACGTTTATGCTCACCAAAACTTACGTAGTCCCACCCAAGGAGAAAGACTCATGAAACGTATTGCCCTTTTCGCCGCAGCGCTTGCCGTTGGCCTAACGATGGCAGTAGGTAACGCCGAAGCGGCACGTGTTGGCGGCGGCAAATCTTTAGGTATGCAACGTCAGATGGCGCCCGTGAGTAAACCTGCCCCTACGGCAGCCCCAGCCCCTTCGGCAACGGCGCCTGCTGCAGCAAAAGCTCCAGGTGCTGCAACTCCTGCGGCTCAACCCAAGCGTTCATGGATGGGGCCGTTGGCCGGCCTGGCAGCTGGTTTAGGTCTTGCCGCGCTAGCGAGCCACTTTGGTTTTGGTGAAGAGCTTGCCAATATGCTGATGTTTGCCCTGATCGCATTTGCTGTTATTGCGGTGGTTGGTTACTTCCTGCGCAAACGCGCAGCGGGACAACAACCCACAATGGCTGGAGCGGGCGCACCGTACAATGCGCCGGCATCGATGTATCAGGCCAATGACCTGAGTGGTGGCAGCGTCAGCCAAGCCAGCAACATCCCCGCCAACTTTGATACCGAAGGCTTTATCCGCAACGCCAAGGTCGGCTTTATCCGCCTGCAGGCAGCGCATGACGCAGGTGACCTCGCCGATATCCGGGAGTTCACATCGCCAGAAATGTTTGCCGAAATCCGTATGGATCTGGATCAACGTAACGGTGCACCGCAGAAGACCGACATCGTGTCACTCAACGCCGAGATTCTGGAAGTGGCTGAAGAAGCTCAGCGCTACGTAGTGAGCGTGCGCTTTACCGGCATGCTACGCGAAGAGGCCAATGCAGCACCGGTTGCCATTGATGAAATGTGGCACCTGACCAAGCCTGTTACAGGACAAGGCGGCTGGGTACTGGCAGGCATCCAGCAGACTCAGTAAGACCCGAACATTCCCACCCCGGCCCCAACCGGTTACCCCTGCAAAGCAATTTGCAGGGGTTTTTTACTTATTGTGTCTGCTTATGTTCCATGCGGTAACGCTTGAGCACCTGTTTCTGACGCTGCACCTGCAACTTAACGGCTTCATTCACAGGCAAATCATAGCCCGGTGGCGAATGAGCCCAAGGGTAACCCGCCCGGCTAAGGTTTCTTGCGTAGTCAAACAACGCATTCATATACTGGCGATCAAACTCTTTCTTATGTGGCACTTTAAAATCCGGGCCGATGTAAGCCAGGTTGAAATGCACGCCATCACGCTGAGTAACCAGGTAGGTACGATAAATGTCCCCGCCGCCCTGTGTCTGGATAAGCTGGTCTACGGCACGCCCCATGATGCTGAGTGTGTTGCGCTCAATCTGGCGCCACTCCGAATCCAATCGGGCATTACGGATGATATAAGCCTGTCGATTCTTGTAGCGACTCACCACGCCTTCTTTCAGCGCCATTTGGCTGAGTGCTGTTGGGTAGAGAAATAACTCGGTAGACGCCCCACCATCGACGTGCATTTCCTGGTAATGCTTGCCCTCAGCCATTACATCAATCATCACCGGCGGGAACGCGCCCGGAATGGCAGCCGAAGCGAGCAAGATCTTTCTGAACAAGTGTAAGGATTCCGGCGTACCCACGGCAGCGAGTTTGCCCATATTCCACAGCACAGGCACACCAGCATCCAGATTAGTGGTCGCCACCACTAACCAGCGATTGCGAACCGTGTATTCGAAAGCAATTTTCTGTAACAACTCGGGCGTAATGAATTCAGAGATCAACTGGTACAGCGGTGATGTATCTGCAAAAGCATCTCCAAATAAGGCCCCGGTTAACCCCAGCTCGATAAAAATATCTTTCTGGTCAACATCGGTAAATGTCTTTTTGAGCACATAGTCATAATCCGAGCCCAGGTAAGCAAAAGGTGCAATCATGGCACCGGTACTAACACCGGTCACCAAACTAAATACAGGTCGATCACCCCGCTCTGTCCAGCCAGTTAGTAACCCAGCGCCGAAGGCACCATTGTCACCACCGCCTGACAATGCGAGATAGCTCGCGTTATTAGGATCGAGATACGCCTCGGGCTTTTGCTGGCCTAACCGCATATCATCGACCATGGCTTGTATGCCTGAACGAGACCAGATCTTGTAACGCACATCGGGCATGCCTTCAATATAGCTTTGGGTGGTCAAGTCTTGTGGCACCGCATTCTTACGGTCCAGCGTGCTACAGGCAGAAAGGGATCCGGCAATAAGGCAGCCGAGCAAAAGCTGGTTTAAGAGTCGGCTAAAGCGGGATTTGCGCATAATATTAGTCGGCTAAGAAGTGGGCAAATTCAGAAACCGGCACACGCTCGGTCTCGAGAGTGTTTTCGATTTTATCCGGATC
>JBJTFJ010000059.1:0-17073 GCA_046093345.1 Fluviibacter sp.
GGCATCGGCCGTGATGTACGGCAGATTGATTTCGGTTTGTTGCGCTGACGACAGTTCGATTTTTGCTTTTTCAGCGGCTTCTTTCAGGCGCTGAAGGGCTAGGACGTCGTTCTTCAGATCGGCGCCGGATTCTTTTTTGAATTCGGTGACGATGTAGTCGATCAGACGCTGGTCAAAGTCTTCGCCACCCAGGAAGGTGTCGCCGTTGGTCGACAGTACTTCGAACTGGTGTTCGCCGTCGATTTCCGAGATATCGATGATCGAGATATCAAACGTACCGCCACCCAGGTCAAATACCGCAATCTTGCGATCGCCTTCTTTTTTATCCAGACCAAATGCCAGTGCGGCTGCTGTAGGTTCGTTGATGATGCGCTTAACGTCCAGGCCGGCGATACGACCGGCATCTTTGGTAGCTTGGCGCTGGCTGTCGTTGAAGTATGCCGGTACCGTGATCACGGCTTCGGTGACTTCTTCGCCCAGATAGTCTTCAGCGGCCTTCTTCATTTTGCGCAGCACTTCGGCTGACACCTGTTGCGGCGCCATTTTCTTGTCGCTCAATACTTCAACCCAGGCGTCACCATTGTCGGCCTTGGTGATCTTGAACGGCATCAGGCTGATGTCTTTCTGGACTTCTTTGTCTTCAAAACGACGACCGATCAGACGCTTGATGGCGTACAGGGTATTTTTCGGGTTGGTAACTGCCTGACGCTTGGCAGGTGCGCCAACGAGGACTTCGCCATCGTTGGTGTAAGCGATGATCGACGGGGTGGTGCGTGCACCTTCAGCGTTTTCAATGACTTTCGGCGTGCCGTTTTCCATGACGGAAACGCACGAGTTGGTGGTGCCGAGGTCAATACCGATAATTTTTCCCATGGATTCTTATCCTTATTTTTTAGTGAGTCGTTGATTTATTTGGGCAAAACTCAGTTGTTTTGCCAGTCATGCAAGTTATATGGGGCAGAAGTTAAGGACTTCAAGCCCCTTTGAGGCCTATTTAGCCCTTGGCAACTGTGACCATGGCTGGGCGCAATACGCGATCAGACAGTTGGTAGCCTTTTTGCAGCACATTGACCACCGTGTTGGCTTCTTGTGCGGCGTCTACCATGGCGATTGCCTGGTGTTGATTAGGATCAAATTTGTCGCCAGCGGCCGGGTTTTCAACCTTCATGCCAGCACGTTCAAAGGCGCTCAACAATTGTTTTTGTGTGAGTTCGACGCCAGAACGAAGCGTAGCAGCGTCTGCAGCCGTGTCTGTGAGAGCGGCATCCAGGCTATCGCAAACGGCGATCATTTCCCGGGCGAACTTTTCCACGGCAAATTTATGAGCTTTAGTGACATCTTCAGCGGCGCGGCGACGCTGGTTTTCAGCATCGGCTTTGGCACGCAGGAAGGCATCTTGCAATTCGGCGATTTTAAGTTCCGCAGCGGCCAAACGACCCTCTGGCGTGTCGTCTTGCGAGGTTTCACTGACGGCTTCTGCCTGTACGTCTTCGTTGGCAGGGTTGATGACGTCGTTTTCAGGAGTTTGTTGAGTCATGAGCTTGTTAGTCCGTTAATTTATTGCAATGGTTGCTCAGCATATGGGGGAGGATTGTTGTTATTCAAGAGCGCCCAGTGATTTAGCTCGGGCTTGTTGTTGCGCCAGGGCTTCATTTGCCTGGGCAACAGTTGACCAACCTGCAATGTGCTTTTCGGTGAGGTCTGCCAGGGCTTCAACCCATACGGGTGCTTCATTCAGGCAGGATAGGTAGTGAAAGTGTTCCCCGCCAGCGGTTAGGTAGGCAGCGCGAACTTCCATGTTGATCTCTTCGAGTGTTTCTAGGCAGTCGGCAACGAAACCGGGGCATAGGATATCTACGCGTTTAACGCCCTGTTTGGCTAGGTCGACCAGCGTCGGTTCTGTATAAGGTTGCAGCCACTTGGCTTTGCCAAAACGGGATTGGAAGGTGGTCACAACACTTTCCGGCGGCATATTTAATGCTTCGGCAATGAGGCGTGCTGTTTTGTGGCATTCGCAAAAATAGGGGTCGCCGAGTTTGAGGTTGCGTTCGGGTAAGCCGTGAAAGCTCATCACCAGTCGGTAGCTGGCATCGGGCAACGCGGGCGGCGGGTTCTTGAGCCAATGTTCACGGATTTGTGCCGCTACTGCATTTATGTAGCCCCTATCATCTGCGAAATTGCGCACATAACGTAATTCTGGCTGGTTACGAAGGCCGGTAACCCAGTTAAGTGCCTGATCTATTACCGTAGCGGTGGTGCTGGCTGAATACTGCGGGTACATGGGTAGCAGCAGGATGCGAGTGGCGTTTTCAGCGCGTAGCCGTTCCAGCACCGCAGGAATGCTGTGAGGGCCATTCCCGGCGTAACGCATTGCCAAGGTGACAGTTAGATCATGGCCGCGTTGACGCATGATGTCTTCTAGTGCACTGGTTTGTGCCAGGGTATGCACCATGAGTGGTGAGCCGGCGTCTTCCCAGATGGTGGCATATTTGGCGGCGGACTTTTTCGGACGCACGCGCAAAATAATGCCGTGCAGAATCAGCATCCAGAGTGCGCGGGGGATTTCAACGACGCGTGGATCGCCCAGAAATTCCGCCAGGTAACGACGAACAGCTGCCGGGGTGGGGGCTTCTGGTGTGCCGAGATTCACAAGTACGACAGCCGTTTTGGCCGGGGTGCCATGACGCCAGGCCGGTGCGGTTTTATTCATTCAATGAATCCAGTAAGAGACGAAAAAGAATTTTTAGCCCTGAGCTTGTTCAGTCAGGGCGCTAGAGAGTAATCGAGCTGTAATGTCGACAATCGGAATAACGCGATCATAGGCCATGCGGGTAGGGCCAATCACGCCGACAGAACCGACGACCTGACCCTCAACCTGATAGGGTGCCGTGACGACGCTGCATTCGTCCAGTGTGGCAATCCCGGATTCCTGGCCGATATACAGGCGAACGCCTTCGGCGCGTTGTGAGAGATCGAGTAGGCGGACAAGTGCCGTACGTTGCTCGAAGAGATCGAACAATTCGCGTAGCCGCCGCATATTGGAGCTAAGGTCATCAACGTCGAGCAGGTTTTTTTCGCCCGAAATAATGGTTTCGGATTCTTTGGGCATGAGTGCTTCACCGCTGGCGGTGAGCGCGGCTGCCATGAGCGCCTGTAGATCGCTACGAATGCGTACCAGTTCGTCATGAACGCGGGTGCGCATTTGATCCAGTTCTAATCCGACAAAGTTCTGGTTGAGGGTATTAGCCGCCTCGATCAGTTCGGCACTGCTGTAGGCGCGATCGGTGGATAGGATACGGTTTTGCACGTTGCCATCACTGGTGACCAGGACCAGAAGCACACGTTTATCGGAGAGCGCAATAAATTCAATCTGGCGGATGCGGTTGCTCGGGTGGCGTGGGGCGATGACGATACCGGCAAAGCGGGTCAGGTCTGAGAGTAGGCGCGACGCGTGGTTGATGATTTGCCCCGGCTGGGCTTTGGCGCCAGCCAATTCGGCCAAGATCCGGGCGTGATCTATTTGCTCCAGCGGTTGCATGGTGAGCAGGGAATCGACAAAGAAACGATAGCCGCGCGGTGTTGGGATACGGCCAGCGGAGGTATGCGGGCTGGCAATAAACCCTAAATCCTCCAGATCGGCCATCACATTACGCACAGTAGCCGCCGAGAGATCCAGCCCGGAAGCGCGTGAAAGTATGCGCGAACCTACGGGAGCGCCATCGGCAATGTAGTTTTCAACCAGCGTTTTAAGTAATACACAGGCGCGATCATCCAGCGGCGGCTGTTGAGGCGGCTGCTTTGATGCGGCAGAAATGATCCCAGCGTTGGTTTTGGATGGCATGTAATAGATTCTACAAAATTATTCTGTGGTTTAATCGAGTTATGTCGCTCGGCGGATAAAAGTGTTGCCGGTTCGAGCGCATTCCTTTGATATGAATGCCTAGCCGGGCTTGTCTGCGGAGTCGGATTGATGTCGTACCCATTGCCGTTGAAAACGGTAGCACTGATTGGTCGCCAGGAAAGCCCTGAAGTCGTGGATTCTATTGTGGCTTTGTTGGATTATTTCCAGTCGCGTGGGGTGGGCGTTCTGGTTGAAACTGAAACGGCTATCGAAGTGGGGCAAGTATCAGGCAATGCCGCAATGGCATCTGCCGAATGTGCGGACTTTGCGCGCATTGGTAGCGAGGTTGATGTTGCCATTGTGGTGGGCGGTGATGGCACGTTGCTGCATGCCGCACGTCAATTAGCGAAATTCGATATTCCCCTGGTCGGTATTAACCAGGGTCGTTTGGGCTTTATGACTGATATCGCCCGTTCTGGGATGGTTGAAGCCATGGACTTGCTGATGGAAGGCAAGTTCACGTTGGAAAATCGTTTGTTGCTGGATACAGAAGTTATTTTTGGTGGTGCATCTGCCCAGTGGCAGCCGCTGGCCAATTTGGCCTTTAACGATGTCGTCATCGACAAAGGTGCTACCGGCCGAATGATCGAATTTGAGCTGCGGGTAGACGATGAATTTATTTACAGTGCCCGTGCAGATGGTCTGATTATTTGTACGCCTACTGGTTCGACGGCCTACGCGCTTTCGGCCAATGGTCCGATTCTGCATCCTAAGCTGGGTGGCATTGCGCTGGTGCCTCTGTGCCCACATGCGTTGTCTAATCGTCCGATTACATTGCCGGATACTGCGCGGATTGAAGTGCGTTTGGTACAAGGCGCCAATGCGCGTGCTCACTTTGATGGTCAGGAAACCGTTGATCTGATGCCGGGTGATGGCGTGCGTTTAGTGAAATCTCCGCACCGGATCAAGCTGTTGCACCCACCGTCTTATAGTTATTTCGCCATGCTGCGCCAGAAGCTGCATTGGAGCGAAGGACCGAGCATCCGCCCGGGTCTGGTGGTTAACGCACCTTGTACCAAAGCGGACTAAGCGATGCTGTGTCGTTTGGTTATCCGTGATTTCGTTCTGGTACGCGAACTGGCGCTGGATTTCCAGCCGGGATTTGGCGCGCTGACCGGAGAAACCGGTGCCGGTAAGTCCTTATTGATTGATGCCCTAGCCTTTGTGCTGGGCGAACGTGCCGAGGCAGGACTGATTCGATCCGGTGCTACGCGTGCGGAAGTGACGGCTGAATTCGATGCCTCTGTTGATCCTGCCTTTGTGTCCTGGTTTAACGAACAGGCGATTCCGTTAGAGGCGGGCGAAGGCGTGCTGATTCGTCGTGTGCTGGAATCGGCCGGTCGGTCACGCGCCTTTATCAATGGGGTTCCTGTAACGTTGCAGCAGGTGCGTACAGCAGGTGAGTGGCTCCTCGATATTCATGGGCAGCACGCCCATCAGTCTTTATTGCGGGCAGATGCCCAGAGACAGCTGCTGGACGATTTCGGTCAGTTGCAGAAACAAGCATGCACGGTTGCATCGGCCTGGCGGGATTGGTCGACTGCCCGACAGTCGCTGGTTGATGCGGACAAGCGGTCCGGTGAAATCGAGGCGCGTCGGGAAACGCTGGGCAGGCAAATCAAGGCACTCTCGGAGCTGGCGAATGAGCAACCAGACTGGGGTTGGCAATCGATGGGTGAAGAGCAGTCTCGACTTGCGCATGCTTCCAGTTTGATTGAGCTGACTCAGAGTGCGGTAGAGGTGCTCGGTGAGGGCGATGAACCAATGCTCTCGGCTTTGGGGCGATTACAGCACCGGTTGCAAGAGGGGGCAGCACTCGATAGTCGTTTGCAGGAGCCCACTGATCTTTTGGTAACGGCGAGCAATGAACTTTCTGAAGCGCTGACTTTGTTGCGCCGACATCTGGATCGTTTTGAAGTGGATCCAGTGCGGCTGGCCGAAATTGAACGCCGGATGGCGGCCATGTTGGAATTGGCCCGTAAGCATTTGATAGAACCAGCTGCATTGCCGATGCTTTACAAAGATTTGATGGCTGAAGCCGACCAACTGGCAGATGCGACGGATGTGGCTGCGCTTGAGGCGCGGGTCAAACTAGCGGCAAGCGCTTATGCCGATGCGGCAGCTCTGCTGACCAAGGGGCGCATAAAAGCGGCGAAGACGCTTTCAAAAGGTGTGAGTGATGCCATGCAGGAGTTGGCATTGGGTGGTGGTCAGTGTCGGATTGCTTTGCTGCCGTTGGAAGGCAACGGAAGTGCGCACGGCAATGAGCGCATCGAGTTCCAGATTAGTGGCTTGGCTGGCGATGATTGGCGTTCGTTGTCCAAGGTGGTGTCCGGCGGCGAACTGTCGCGAATTAGCCTGGCAATTCAAGTAGTAACAAGTGCTTGTAGTGCTGTGCCTACCTTGATCTTTGATGAGGTTGATGTGGGTATTGGTGGTGGTGTTGCCGAAGTGGTTGGCCGCTTACTGGCCAAGCTGGGAGAGCAGCGTCAGGTTTTGTGTGTGACCCACCTTGCACAAGTTGCATCGCGTGCCGCCTGGCAGTGGCAGGTGAGTAAAGAAAAAGCCAACGGGGCGTTTCAGAGTCGCGTGCAAGGGCTCGATGATGCGGCACGGGTTGAAGAAATTGCCCGCATGCTGGGCGGGGTGGAAATTACCGAGCGCACCCGGGCGCACGCTGCCGAAATGCTAGGGCTTGCCTAGCAAACTTTTGTAATTCAGTGGGTTAGAGAATTCGCTTGGTGGGTCGGTGCGGGCAGGCGGCATCGATGCACTCGGCATACAGACACAGGTCATGTGCCTGTATTCTAAAGCCGAGCTTGCCAGCGATTTCGGCCTGCTTCTTTTCGATTTCAGGATCGCAAAACTCGACGACACGATCGCACTGCAGGCAGACCAGGTGGTCATGGTGCTCGCCACGATTGAGTTCAAAAACGGCTTTGCCTGATTCGAAATTCTGTTTCTGAAGTAAACCGGCTTGTTCAAATTGCGTCAGGGCGCGATAAACCGTTGCCAGTCCAATGTCGACACCGCTTGTAACCAGGATTTTGTATACGTCATCTGCGGTGAGGTGCTCATCACGTCGATTTTCAAAAATCTCCAGGATTTTCATCCGGGGCATGGTTGCTTTGAGGCCGGATTGCTGTAGGTCTTTCGGCGTGGGCATAAAAGGATTCCTGATCTGTAACTTCGGATATGATAGCGGCTTTTGCACCGAGCTGTTTTATCCATGTCCTCTTACCGGAAATTCCCGTTGGCAGTTTTAAGCAAAGGCGCGGCCGGAACAGGCTTGCTGTGCAGCATGCTCCTGCTCAGTGGTTGTGCGGTAGAGCGCTACTTTCTTGAGTACCGCGTTAATGTGCAGCAAGGTAACGTGGTTGAGCAGAAAAACATCGCGCAATTGCGACCTGGCATGACGCGAGACCAGGTGCGTTATGTATTGGGTACGCCGCTGCTGCAAGATCCTTTCCATGCCAATCGCTGGGATTATGTGTATCGGTATGAAGATGGCGCTACGGGCGATGTCACCATGCGTAACATTTTCGTGTACTTCAATGCGGCGGGTCAGCTAGAACGTGTTGGTGGTGATGTGGCCGCTGCTCAGCCAGTAGGCGTGGAGATTACGGGTGACCTTGCCGCCGATGCAAACGCCGCTGCAGACCTGGCGGCAGCAAAGCGTGTTAATGAACCACAAGTCATTGATCTGGGTAGCCTTCCTGAGGATGCGGAAGGGCCGCCTGAAAATTCTGAACCACCGAGCGATTCCTGGTGGTGGCGATTTATCCATCTATTCAAGTAAATAAGGATTGTTCATGTCAGTTCCCGTCAAAATTGCCGTTGCGGGCGCCTCCGGCCGTATGGGTCGTATGCTGATCGAAGCTGTTTTGCGCGACCCGGCTACCGAGCTGCACGCCG
The DNA here is from genome assembly GCA_046093345.1 of Fluviibacter sp. Taxonomy (GTDB): domain Bacteria; phylum Pseudomonadota; class Gammaproteobacteria; order Burkholderiales; family Rhodocyclaceae; genus Fluviibacter. The sequence goes on from JBJTFJ010000059.1 coordinate 7,817, forward strand.
CTTTTGAGCGCGAAGGCAGCGAGTTTGTCGGCCGGGATCCGGGCGAGTTTATCGGCCAGGCAACATCAGTACGCATTTCGTCGGACGTTGCAGCGGGCTTGCAGGGTGCCAATTGTCTGATCGATTTTACGCGTCCTGAAGCCACGCTCGTACATCTGGAAGCCTGCAAGGCTGCAGGGGTGGGCATGGTGATTGGTACGACGGGTTTTGAAGAGGCTGGCAAGGCTGCCCTAGCTGCTGCCGCTAAATCAATTCCGGTTGTGTTTGCACCGAATATGAGCGTGGGCGTTAACGTCACCTTTAAATTGCTTGAAATTGCCGCCGGGATTCTAAATTCCGGTTATGACGTCGAAATCGTCGAAGCGCATCACCGCCATAAGGTGGATGCGCCTTCGGGGACGGCCCTGCGTATGGGCGAGGTGGTGGCCGATGCGCTTGGCCGTAACTTGAAAGATGTAGCCGTTTATGGGCGCGAGGGTGTCACGGGTGAGCGTGATGAGACCACTATTGGTTTTGCCACGGTACGCGGCGGAGATATTGTTGGTGATCACGTGGTGATGTTCTGTGGCACCGGTGAACGGGTCGAAATCGGTCATAAAGCCAGTAGCCGTATGCCTTATGCATTAGGCAGTGTCCGCGCCGCAAAGTTTATCCGTGAACGCGCTAACGGCTTGTTTGATATGCAGGATGTGCTCGGGCTTCGTGCCTAAAGTCTGCCCGAAGGGGTAGCGCAACGCAGCATTTTTCGCTATAATCCGGTCGCTTAAATCCTGCCTTATGCAGGACTCAAGCGGGAGTACCAGTCAGACTGCCTACGGGCGGTTGTCATGGGCTCCCGCTTTGCATATCTGCTACCCGGAGTCGCTGTGTCCTATCCTGAGTCATCCGCCTCGTCTGTTTCGTCCGCTGCTGTTGGCAGCCGTCCCCTGTGCTCAACCCGTCCGGCAGCTTTGCTGGTTCTGGCCGATGGCACTGTATTCCGTGGAGAGTCTATCGGTGCTGCCGGCAAGACCTCTGGCGAAGTCGTTTTTAACACCGCGTTGTCTGGCTACCAGGAGATCCTCACCGATCCTTCTTACTGCCGTCAGATCGTAACGCTGACGTATCCGCATATCGGTAACGTGGGTTGTAACGATGAGGACTTTGAGTCTGGCGCTAACTATGCAGCGGGTCTGGTGATTCGTGACTTGCCTGAAGTTGCTTCCAACTGGCGCTCGCAAAGCGATCTGTCGTCTTACCTAGTGAAGCACGGTATTGTGGCCATCGCTGGCATCGACACCCGTAAGCTGACCCGTATTCTGCGTGAAAAGGGTGCTCAGGCGGGTTGCATCGTTGCTGCGGCTGCGGGCGAGTCGCTTGATGAAGCTGCTGCACTGGCTGAAGCCAAGGCATTCCCGGGCTTGGCTGGTATGGATCTGGCCAAAGAAGTGACCGTTGATAAGCCTTACGCCTGGACACAGGGTGAGTGGACGCTCAAAGGCTATGTCACTGGTCCAACGCCGCGTTTCAAAGTGGTGGCCTACGATTTCGGTGTCAAACGCAACATTCTGCGCATGCTTGCCGAACGTGGCTGTGATGTCACTGTGGTGCCAGCGCAAACGACAGCTGCCGATGTGCTGGCCATGAACCCGGACGGCGTATTTTTGTCCAACGGCCCTGGGGATCCGGAGCCTTGCGATTACGCTATCGCCGCCATTCGTGAATTCCTTGCCGTGAAGAAACCCGTATACGGCATTTGCCTCGGACACCAGCTTCTGGCACTGGCCGCTGGCGCCAAGACAGCCAAGATGAAGTTCGGTCACCACGGCGCTAACCACCCGGTTAAAGATGTGGATACCGGTCAAGTGCTCATTACCAGCCAGAACCATGGATTTGCGGCGGATGTTGAAACGCTGCCTGCTAACGTACGTGTGACGCATGTGTCGTTGTTTGATGGCACGCTGCAAGGCATTGCCTTGACTGATGCGCCGGCCTTCTCGTTTCAGGGTCACCCGGAAGCAAGCCCGGGCCCGCACGATGTGAGTTACCTCTTCGACCGATTCATCGATCTGATGTCTCAGCACGCTGCAAAATAATAAGAAGCTGAATCATGCCCAAACGTACAGACCTTAAAAGCATTCTCATCATTGGCGCTGGCCCGATTGTTATTGGCCAGGCCTGCGAATTCGACTACTCCGGTGCACAGGCCTGTAAGGCTTTGCGTGAAGAGGGCTATAAAGTCATTCTGGTGAACTCGAATCCGGCCACCATCATGACCGACCCGGAGATGGCCGATGTGACCTACATCGAACCCATCACCTGGCAAGTTGTGGCTCGCATTATCGAGACTGAACGTCCAGATGCGCTGCTGCCAACGATGGGTGGTCAGACTGCGCTGAACTGTGCGCTGGATTTGGCGGCTAATGGTGTGCTGGAAAAGTTTGGTGTTGAGCTGATCGGTGCTTCGCGTGAAGCCATCGACAAGGCGGAAGACCGCGAAAAATTCAAGCAGGCCATGAACAAGATCGGCCTGGGCTCTGCCCGTTCGGCTATTGCGCATTCGATGGAAGAGGCTTATCAGGTTCAAGCCGGTATTGGCTTCCCAACGATTATTCGCCCCTCATTCACGCTGGGTGGTACGGGCGGTGGCATTGCTTACAACATGGAAGAATTTGAAACCATCTGTAAGCGTGGCCTCGAAGCATCGCCAACCAACGAGCTACTGATCGAAGAATCGCTGCTGGGTTGGAAAGAATACGAAATGGAAGTGGTGCGTGACCGTAAGGACAACTGCATCATCATCTGCTCGATTGAAAATCTGGACCCGATGGGTGTGCATACCGGTGACTCGATCACCGTGGCACCGGCGCAGACGCTGACCGACAAGGAATATCAGATCCTGCGTAATGCATCGATCGCTGTGTTGCGTGAGATTGGTGTCGATACCGGTGGTTCGAATGTTCAGTTCTCGATCAATCCGGATGATGGCCGTATGGTCGTGATCGAAATGAATCCGCGCGTTTCTCGTTCGTCAGCTCTGGCCTCTAAAGCCACCGGTTTCCCGATTGCCAAGATCGCTGCCAAGCTGGCCGTGGGTTACACCCTTGATGAACTGGCTAACGAAATTACCGGTGGGAAGACACCGGCTTCGTTCGAACCATCGATCGATTACGTGGTGACCAAGGTGCCGCGTTTTGCCTTCGAGAAATTCCCGATGGCTGACAACCGCCTGACCACGCAGATGAAGTCGGTGGGTGAGGTGATGGCAATTGGCCGCACGTTCCAGGAATCGCTGCAAAAAGCGTTGCGTGGTCTGGAAGTCGGTGTTGATGGCTTTAACCTGAAGACGGTTGATCCTGAAACCATTGACGAGCAGCTGGCAAATGCCACGCCGGATCGTCTGTGGTACGTGGCCGATGCATTTGGCGTTGGCATGTCGGTGGAACGTGTGTTTGAGCTGACCAAGATTGATCCGTGGTTCCTGGTTCAGATCAAGGAAATCGTTGATCTGGAACTGACCGTAGAAAAACGTGCGTTCGATAGTCTGTCGGCCGATGAACTGCGCTTCCTGAAGCGTAAGGGTTTCTCGGATCGTCGTCTGGCCTATCTGACAAAGAGCACCGAACAGGCTGTGCGCGAACGCCGCCATGCCTTGGGTGTGCGCCCGGTATACAAGCGCGTGGATACGTGTGCGGCGGAGTTTGCTACCAATACCGCTTACATGTACTCGACTTATGAAGACGAGTGCGAAGCCAACCCGACTGATAAGAAAAAGATCATGGTGCTGGGCGGTGGCCCGAACCGTATCGGCCAGGGTATCGAATTCGATTACTGTTGCGTGCACGCCGCTATGGCGATGCGTGAAGATGGTTACGAGACCATCATGGTCAACTGTAATCCGGAAACCGTATCAACCGATTACGACACTTCGGATCGTCTCTATTTTGAACCGCTGACGCTGGAAGATGTGCTGGAAATCGTGGCCATTGAAAAGCCGGTCGGTGTGATTGTGCAATATGGTGGCCAGACGCCGCTAAAGTTGGCACTGGCGCTCGAAGCCAATGGCGTGCCGATTATCGGTACCTCGCCAGATATGATTGATGCTGCCGAAGATCGTGAGCGCTTCCAGAAGCTACTGCACGATCTGGGACTGAAGCAACCGCCGAACCGCACTGCTCGTACGGAAGAAGAAGCGCTGCGCATGGCCGAAGAAATCGGTTATCCGCTGGTGGTTCGTCCGTCCTACGTGTTGGGTGGTCGTGCGATGGAAATCGTGCACGAGCAGAAAGATCTCGAGCGCTACATGCGCGAAGCGGTCAAGGTTTCAAACGATTCGCCGGTGCTGCTGGATCGATTCCTGAATGACGCTTGTGAAGTCGATGTCGATGCATTGTCGGATGGCAACGAAGTCATTATTGGCGGCGTGATGGAGCACATTGAACAAGCGGGTGTTCACTCCGGTGATTCGGCCTGCTCGCTGCCACCGTATTCGTTGGGCAAGGCTGTTCAGGAAGAGCTGCGTCGTCAGACTAAAGCGATGGCCAAGGCGCTCAATGTCTGTGGTCTGATGAACGTGCAGTTTGCGATTAAAGACGACGAAGTCTACGTGCTGGAAGTCAATCCGCGTGCCTCGCGTACCGTGCCGTTTGTTTCCAAAGCAACCGGTCTGCAATTGGCCAAGATTGCTGCACGTTGCATGGCCGGTCAATCGCTGGCATCGCAAGGTGTCACCAAAGAAGTTGTACCGCCTTATTATTCGGTGAAGGAAGCGGTATTCCCGTTTGCCAAATTCCCGGGCGTCGATACGATTCTTGGACCGGAAATGAAGTCCACTGGCGAAGTGATGGGTGTGGGTAAAACCTTCCCGGAAGCCTTCGTGAAGGCTCAAATGGCTAGCAGTGTGATTCTGCCTAAGAGCGGGAAGGTTTTCTTGTCGGTTAAAGACAGCGATAAAACCAAGGCCGTTGAAATGGCTCGTCAGTTGCACCTGGCCGGTTATCAGCTGATTGCGACGCGTGGTACGGCTAAAGCCATTGAAGAGGCTGGTGTACCGGTACAGCGCGTGAACAAGGTCACCGAAGGTCGTCCACATGTGGTTGATGCGATTAAGAACAACGAAATTGCCTTGATCATCAATACGGTGGAAGAAAAGCGTCATGCTATTAACGATTCCCGTTCAATCCGAACGTCGGGTCTGATGGCGCGCGTGACGATGTTTACGACGATCTGGGGTGCTGAAGCAGCTGTCGCCGGAATTCTGTCGGGTGATGCGCTCAAGGTTTATGCGATTCAGTCACTGCATGCGCAGTTGAACTAATACTACTTTTCGACTGCTATGAACAAGATTCCACTGACTGTGACGGGAGCGGCTGCGCTTCAGGAAGAGCTGCATCGTTTGAAAACTGTTGAACGACCTGCAGTGATTGAAGCGATTGCCGAAGCGCGAGCGCATGGCGATCTTTCTGAAAACGCAGAATATGATGCCGCTAAAGAGAAGCAGGGCTTTATTGAAGGCCGAATCCAGGAAGTAGAAGGCAAGTTGAGCCACGCCCAGATTATTGATCCATCAAGCATGGATGCGGATGGTCGTTGTGTATTTGGTTCAACCGTTGATCTGGAAGACGCGGATTCGGGACAAGCTGTTACCTATCAGATCGTCGGAGAAGACGAAGCGGATATTAAGCAAGGAAAGATTTCTTTTGCCTCTCCGCTGGCCCGCGCTCTGATCGGCAAGTTTGCCGGTGACGTGGTGCAGGTGCAGACGCCAGGTGGTCAGCGCGAATACGAGATGATCGACGTTCGTTACGTATAACCCGAGCTAAACGGGTGTAACAAAAACCCGTTTAGTTATTTTGAAAGTTTCGCTTAAGTTGACGGGGCGCTTTACGGCGACCAGTGGCTTTGCCGGATTTGTCGACTTTGACTTCGACTTTCGGCCGCCAGACGACCAGCAATTTACCAATATGCTGAATTGCGGCAGCATTTAGCGTATTACAGATTTCGGCAAGATAGCCTTCGCGAATTTCTCGCTCATCATTAACAACGCGGATTTTGATCAATCCATGCTTGTTGAGTGAGTGACTGATTTCCTTGAGCACGGTTTCGGACAAACCATTGTCGGCGATGGTGACCACAGGATTCAGGCTGTGCGCCTCTGCCTTGAGCGCACGGCGCTCGGCAGTGCTGATAGCCAGTTCGCCTGGAACAGGGGCTTCGGCAGTTTCGTCGGCAATTAGTTGGGCGATACGATCAAGGGTCATGATGAACTCAAAGCAGTAAACACGGATAATGCAGGCTGGCATTGTACGCCAGCCTTGAATAGAACAGCGAAACTCAATCAAGAGACAGCAGGCAGAATGTATGGCAAGAACCAAGACCAGTAGAGCGTGGATGCGAGAGCACGTGAACGACCCATGGGTGCAACGCGCCAAGGCAGAGGGTTGGCGTTCCCGTGCCGCATTCAAGCTGATGGAAGTAGATGACAAAGATAAGCTAATCCGCAAGGGTGCCATCGTGGTTGATCTGGGATGTACGCCGGGTGGGTGGTCGCAGGTGGCGCGTAAACGACTGGGCACGACGGGTCGGGTGATTGGTCTGGATCTGTTGCCACTGGATCCGATGTTGCCTGGCGTAGAGTTCCTGCAGGGGGACTTCCACGAGGAGTCTGTGCTGAAACAGGTTGAAGAAATGCTGAATGGCGCTAAAGTAGACCTTGTGCTTTCGGATATGGCCCCCAATATGTCAGGCATACCTTTGTCCGATCAGGCTCGATCCGTCCATTTAGCAGAACTAGCGCTGGATTTTGCTGCCAATCACCTGCAACCGCAGGGGTCTTTCCTGGTTAAGGTCTTTCAGGGCTCGGGTTTTGCGGAATATGTGGTCGCTATGCGTCAGGTTTTCCGTAAGGTTGTGACGCGTAAGCCTGAGGCATCACGTGGTCGTAGTAGCGAGTTGTATCTGTTAGGACAGGGCTTGAAGTAACTTCAGTAGTGAGCCATTGCAGGCTCGGGTAGAATGACCATTCAGTTTGAATAAGGCAGAAAGCCATCGTGAATAACAATCTGTTTCGAAATGTTGCGATCTGGGTCGTCATTGGTTTGGTACTGATGACGGTGTTTAACCAGTTCAATAACAAGCAGACCGCTCAGAATTCGGTTGAATACTCCCAATTCATCGAAGAGGTGAAAGATGGGAAGATCAGCAAAGTGGTCATGGAAGGCCGTACGCTGAAAGCGACGACTACTGATGGCAAGAAAGTCACATCGTATGCACCGCCCGACTTGTGGCTGGTTTCAGACCTGCTAAAGAGCGGCGTCAAGATCGAGGCCAAGCCGGAAGAAGAACCTTCAATGCTGATGAATATCTTCGTCAGTTGGTTCCCGATGCTGTTGCTGATTGGTGTCTGGATTTTCTTCATGCGACAGATGCAGGGCGGTGGCGCCAAGGGTGGCGGCCCATTCTCCTTTGGCAAGAGTAAGGCGCGCATGATGGATCAGGCGCAGAACACCGTAACCTTCGCCGATGTGGCCGGTTGTGATGAGGCCAAGGAAGAAGTCCAGGAGCTGGTCGATTTTCTGAAAGACCCCACCAAGTTCCAGAAACTGGGCGGTCGTATCCCCCGTGGTGTACTGATGGTGGGTAGCCCGGGTACGGGTAAAACCCTTCTGGCCAAGGCGATTGCCGGCGAAGCCAAGGTGCCGTTCTTTTCGATTTCCGGTTCGGACTTCGTCGAGATGTTCGTTGGTGTGGGTGCTGCCCGTGTGCGCGATATGTTTGAACAGGCGAAGAAGCAGTCGCCCTGCATTATCTTTATCGATGAAATCGACGCCGTGGGTCGCCATCGTGGTGCCGGCCTAGGTGGTGGTAATGATGAGCGTGAACAGACCCTGAACCAGATGCTGGTCGAGATGGATGGTTTTGAAGGCAGCCAGGGCGTCATCGTGATTGCTGCAACCAACCGTCCTGACATTCTGGATCCTGCATTGTTGCGCCCGGGTCGTTTTGATCGTCAGGTCGTGGTGCCGCTACCGGATATCCGTGGCCGCGAAGAAATTATCAAAGTGCACATGCGCAAGGTGCCGGTGGCACCGGATATCAAGGCCGATATTCTGGCTCGTGGCACACCGGGTTTTTCGGGTGCGGATCTAGCGAATCTGGTGAACGAAGCTGCGTTATTTGCCGCACGCCAGAACAAGCGCCTGGTGGATATGGAAGATTTCGAGAAGGCCAAGGACAAGATCATGATGGGCGCCGAGCGCCGCAGCATGGTCATGAGCGAAGACGAAAAGCGCAATACTGCGTATCACGAGTCGGGCCATGCCGTCGTTGCCAAGTTGCTGCCGAAGTCGGATCCTGTGCACAAGGTGACAATCATTCCACGTGGCCGTGCATTGGGTGTCACCATGCAACTGCCGGAGCAGGATCGCTATGCCTATGATCGCGGTTACCTGATGGATCGTATTGCTGTTTTGTTCGGCGGGCGTGTTGCTGAAGAGTTGTTCATGAATCAGATGACGACCGGTGCCTCGAATGACTTTGAACGTGCTACATCGATGGCACGCGATATGGTCACGCGTTATGGCATGTCGGATCTCGGTCCGATGGTTTATGGTGAAAACGAGGGCGAGGTATTCCTTGGCCGCTCGGTGACGACACACAAAGCGATGTCGGAAGCGACAATGCAGCAGGTAGATGCCGAGATTCGTCGCATTATTGATCAACAATATGCGTTGGCTAAGCGGTTGCTGGACGAGAATCGTGACAAGGTTGAAGCCATGACGCAGGCCCTGCTGGAATGGGAAACCATCGATGCTGATCAGATCAACGACATCATGGCCGGCAATACACCGCGTCCGCCGCAACCGCCGGGCGGTGGCGCCAGTCAGCCTCCGTCTGCGCCGGCAACCGAAGCAACAAACGGTACGCCTGCAACGGCATAATGTTCTGTTGACGGTTTAATCCCTTCAGGCCGGCCCGATGATCAGTTCGGGTCGGCCTTTTGTTTTTAGCTGTAAATTTCATGTCAGAAAACATTATTTCCTGCGGCACGCATCAACTTTCCTGGCAACCAGGGAAGCCCCTTGTTATGGGCATTGTGAATGTCACACCGGACTCATTTTCCGGCGACGGCCTGGGGTGTTGCGTTGATGCGGCTTTTGATCAGGCTGTTGCCATGATCAAGGCTGGGGCTGACTTGGTGGATATTGGTGCTGAGTCAACCCGTCCTGGGGCGGCGGTGGTTGATGCGGAAGAAGTGCTGGATCGATTGACGCCATTGC
>JBJTFJ010000060.1:0-11979 GCA_046093345.1 Fluviibacter sp.
AGACGTTCCTTCAACTTTGCAGCGGCCAGCGGATCTACCACAACGACAACCGCTGGATTAAAGCGATCAATCTGGGTTTCCAGCAAATCTATCTGCTTCAGCGCTGCCAGGGCATAGACAAGATAACGTTCAGGATGTCGGGCGATGACATCCAGTGTGCTTTGCCCTATGGATCCTGTAGAGCCGAGAACGACAACGCGCTGCTGCATGCGACTCTTTTCAGTGGCCGACGGCAAGAATGATCATCAGTAACGCAACCGGCAAAACGGACAATTGACTGTCAATCCGATCCAGCACGCCACCATGACCCGGCAACAACTGCGAACTGTCTTTGATACCAGCCTGACGTTTCATGAGGGACTCAAACAAATCCCCCGTGACAGAAAGCACCAATAGAAGCATCAAAACGGGCAATGAAAGTGCAGTAAAAATACCGCCCACCTGATTAAGCGCGAATGCGTAAATCAGCATGCAGATCGCAGCACCAGCGACACCCTCCCAGGTTTTACCGGGACTAATCGCGGGAGCCAATTTACGTTTGCCAAACTTTTTGCCGGTGAAGTACGCACCAATGTCAGCAATCCATGGCACGGCCATTGTTGCAAGCAGCAACCAAGGTTCGGGAGGAACCGATTTCATAGAAACCAGCGCACACCATGCAGGAACCAGCAAGACGATACCGACTAGTAAATGAAGCACCGGTTGACGCAACTCCCAACGCTTAACCAACCACAATGGCACAACCAGTAGCCAGAAAACGCTGGCAATGAGCAAACTGATACCTGTTAACCAGGCCATCCAGAAAACCGGTGCGGCCAAAGCAATCGCTGCCAGAATATTGCCGAAAAGGATAGCGAGAATAATTCGTGCCACAGGAGAAAAATAAGGTCTCGGAGTCATTCTTAGCCACTCCCAGAAACCCAGGCCGGAAAGCAATGATGCAAAAACAACCCATGTCCAACCAGGCAAAACAAACAAGACCAGCAGCACTACTATCAGAAGCACAGCGGCAGTTTTAATACGCGTCATTAACATGTTGAAGTGTCTTCCTTGCCAGAACTCGTGCTCTGGATTACTGCACGCTGCGCCGCTTCGATCTGGTCCCCCGTCTGTCCGAAACGTCTCTGACGTTTCTGAAATGAACGGATAGCCGCGATAAACGCATCTTCATCGAACTCAGGCCAAAGGATTGGTGTGAAATACAGCTCGGCGTACGCCAACTGCCAGAGGAGAAAATTGGAAATACGCTCTTCCCCACCCGTTCTTATGAATAGGTCAGGTTCCGGCACACCCGCAAAACAGAGATAAGGCTCAAGATCCTGCTCAACAAATTCACCAGCACGTTCAGGCTGAGCGAGCACCAGACGGTTTATCGCCTGGGCGATATCCCAACGTCCACCGTAATTGGCACACACATGGAGTGTCAGTTTTGTATTACCGGCCGTTAATGCCTCTGCCTCGGCAATCATGCCCTGAAGCTCAGGAGCAAAGCGGGAACGGTCGCCCACGATACGCAAGCGAATACCATGTTCGTTAAGTTTACCGACCTCTTGCTCCAGAGCACGCATGAACAACTGCATCAGCAGTGTTACCTCTTCGGCTGGCCGGCGCCAGTTTTCCGAACTGAATGCAAACAGGGTTAAATGTGCAACACCGAGTTGCAGGCAGCGACGCACTGTACTACGAACTGTTTCTACACCCTGCCGATGCCCAGCCACGCGCGGTAGCAAACGCCGTTTAGCCCAACGTCCATTACCATCCATAATAATAGCGATATGGCGCGGACAGACGCCATCAAGGACAGAAGGCTCAGCCTTGGGCTGAGCCTGTCTTTTGAACCAGCGGGTGATAACGCTCACTTGTAACCGTTAGATCTGGAGAAGTTCTTTTTCTTTATCCGCCAGAAGCTTATCGATATCAGCAACAAATTTATCCGTCAGCTTCTGGATATCGTCTTGCGAACGACGCTCTTCATCTTCTGAAATTTCTTTATTCTTCAGTTGATCTTTAAGCGTGTTATTGGCATCACGACGCAAATTGCGCACAGAGACTTTGCCGTTTTCGCCTTCAGCTTTGACGAGCTTGATGAGTTCCTTACGACGCTCTTCCGTAAGCGCTGGCATAGGCACACGAATTGTTTCACCCTGAGCCGCAGGATTCAAACCCAGATCTGAATCACGAATGGCTTTCTCGATCTTGCCAGCCATTGGCTTTTCGAAAGGTTGAACGCCCAGCGTACGTGAATCAACCAGTGTTACGTTAGCGACCTGATTCACAGGAACCATTGAGCCGTAATATTCAACCATCACGTGGTCGAGAATTCCGGTATGAGCCCGGCCTGTGCGAATCTTGCCCAGATCTGTCTTCAGGCTTTCCAGCGATTTAAGCATGCGCTGTTCAGTATTTTTTTTGATTTCGCTCATGTTAGATTTCCTTACGTATCAGCAATAAACGAGCGTGCCTTCGGTTGCGCCCATAACTACGCGCTCCAGTGCACCCGTCTCGAAAATCGAAAAGACATTGATTGGCAACTTCTGATCACGACACAAGGCAAATGCGGTTGCGTCCATGACTTTCAAATCCTTCTGAATCGCTTCATCAAAGGAGATGGTTTCATACTTGGTTGCAGTTGGATCTTTCTTGGGATCAGCCGTATAGATACCATCAACCTTGGTGGCTTTAAGCACAATTTCTGCACCAATTTCAGCGCCACGCAAAGCGGCGGCCGTATCTGTTGTAAAGAACGGATTACCCGTACCGGCGGCAAAAATAACGATGCGGCCCTGCTCCAGATAGCGGATCGCTTTACCGCGGACATAAGGCTCAACGACTTGTTGAATATCCAGCGCAGACTGCACACGCACCGGCAAACCGGCTATACGCATTGCATCCTGCAAAGCCAGGCTATTCATCACGGTGGCTAACATGCCCATGTAGTCAGCCTGGGCACGATCCATCCCTGAAGCAGATGCTGCGACGCCACGAAAAATGTTTCCGCCACCAATCACGACGCCCATCTGGACACCCAGATCAGACACTTTCTTGATTTCGGCGACGATCCCGTTGATCGTCTGACGATTAATGCCATACGCATCATCGCCCATTAATGCTTCTCCGGACAACTTGAGCAATATGCGTTTGTATTTGGGCGTTGCCATAATTTAACCTTTCAATACAGAGATGCGTGCTTCAAGAATCCGGCGGGTCACGCACGTGCGTGACCCTTCAGACAAAATTTACTTCTTGGCGGCAGCAGCAGCCTGTTGGGCAGCCACTTCAGCAGCGAAGTCATCAACCTTCTTCTCGATGCCTTCACCCACCAGGTAAAGCGTAAAGCTATTGATGCTGGCGTTCTTCTGCTTGAGCAATTGTTCGATCGTTTGCTTACCGTCTTCAGCCTTCACGAAAACCTGACCCATCAGAGTCACTTCTTTCAGGAACTTCTGAACAGTACCTTCAACCATCTTGGCAACGATATCAGCCGGCTTGCCCGATTCAGCAGCCTTTTCAGTAGCGATACGGCGCTCAGTCTCGATCAGCGCAGCATCGACACCTGAAGCATCCAGTGATTTTGGCTTGTTAGCAGCAATGTGCATGGCCAGATCCTTGGCCAGCGCTTCGTCACCACCCACCAGATCCACCAGAACACCAATCTTGCTACCACCGTGAATGTACGAGGCAACCTTACCGGCACCCTCGATACGTACAAAGCGGCGGATCGACATGTTTTCACCGATCTTGCCAACCAGAGCGGCACGTACAGCTTCAACGGTCGAACCATCCATTGGCAATGCCGACAAGGCAGCCACATCAGCCGGGTTCTGCGTTGCAACCAGCTCGGCAACCTTGCTTGTGAAGGCCAGGAAATCATCATTCTTGGCAACAAAGTCAGTTTCGCAGTTCACTTCAACCATCGACGCCAGCTTGGCATCAGCAGCAATGTAGATACCTACAATACCTTCGGCAGCAATACGGGCTGCAGCCTTCGAAGCCTTGCTGCCCAGCTTAACGCGCAGAATTTCTTCGGCCTTGTCCATGTCGCCCTGGGCTTCGGTCAGTGCCTTTTTGCACTCCATCATCGGCGCATCAGTCTTTTCGCGAAGTTCCTTGACCATTCCTGCGGTAATTTCAGCCATGCTTATCTCCTAATTCGTATCTGATTCACGCTGTTTGCCCCGGATACTCACGGGCAAAGAGCTTGCTTATTGCAAATCGGCCGCCCGAAGGCGGCCGATCATGCCGGAGAAACCCGAAAGAACCAGGTGTCCGGCGTGACGGGTTATTCGCCCGCGACTTCTTCTTCGACCTCAACGAACTCGTCATCACCGCCAGCGGCGTCAACGATTTCCTGGATCGACTGGCTACGACCTTCCAGCACGGCATCAGCGATACCGCGGGCATACAGACGAATCGCACGCGACGAGTCATCATTACCCGGAATGATGTAATCAACGCCTTCTGGGCTGTGGTTGGTGTCGACCACGCCAATGACTGGAATGCCCAGCTTCTTGGCTTCGGTTACGGCAATCTTGTGATAGCCGACATCGATGATGAAAATAGCGTCTGGCAGCGTTGCCATATTCTTGATACCGCCAATCGATTTCTGCAGCTTTTCCAGCTCGCGCTTGAAATCCAGTGCTTCTTTTTTGGTCAGCTTCTCGCACGAACCGTCTTCAACAGACTGTTCCATGTCTTTCAGACGCTTAATCGATTGCTTCAGCGTTTTGTAGTTGGTGAGCATACCGCCCAACCAGCGCTGATCAACCCAAGGCATACCAGCGCGCGCAGCTTCTTCAGCAACGATTTCGCGAGCTTGACGCTTGGTGCTTACAAACAGAACCGTACCCTTGTTGGCCGACAGCTTCTTAACGAAAGCGATTGCTTCGTTGTACTTGGCAACGGTCTTCTCAAGGTTAACGATGTGAATCTTGTTACGAGCCCCAAAAATATAGGGGGCCATACGGGGGTTCCAGAAGCGGGTCTGGTGTCCGAAGTGGACGCCGGCTTCCAGCATTTGACGCATTGTCGACATAACGACTCCTTGCAGGGTTAAACCGCCACAACACCGACTGCGATTTTTCCGGAGAAAAACACCCTGAATTCGGTATTGTGTGTGGATTTGCCCCGAAACGGATGCTTCGGGACGATTTCAGCCTAGCGGCCGGTTTTCATTAAGAAAACTTGCAGATTATATCAGCAAAAAACGCACTGCAGCAAGCTCGAATCACTTTTTGGCTGGCTGTAGCGAAGCGACTCGGTTATGCTTCGCTTTGCGTTATAAAGACCTATGTCAGCCCTGCTTTCACAACGATAAAAAGCCAAAAAATGAGCGTTACGATCAAAAGCCCCGAACAAATCAACGCCATGCGCGTCGCCTGCAAACTTGCCTCCGAAGTTCTTGATTTCATTGCGCCTTTCGTTAAGCCAGGCGTCACAACCGGAGAGCTCGACAAACTCTGTCACGATTACATGGTTAATGTTCAAGGCACCATTCCGGCGCCCCTGAATTACCAGCCACCGGGTTACACCCCATACCCCAAATCCATTTGCACCTCTGTTAACCATCAGGTGTGCCATGGTATCCCGGGGGATAAGCAACTAAAAAAGGGCGACGTCGTCAATCTGGATATCACGGTGATTAAAGACGGCTGGTATGGCGACACAAGCCGTATGTATAGCGTAGGCGAAGTATCTACCCTTGCCCAACGTTTGAGCGACGTTACCTACGAGTGCCTCTGGAAAGGCATCGACGTGGTTCGCCCTGGCGCCACCCTCGGCGACATTGGCCACGCCATTCAGACGCACGCCCAGAAAAGTGGCTATTCCGTCGTTCGCGAGTTTTGTGGACATGGTATCGGTCAACACTTCCACGAAGACCCCCAGGTGCTTCATTACGGCAAACCCGGTACCGGCCTAAAACTACAGGAAGGCATGATTTTCACCATCGAACCCATGATCAACGCGGGCAAAGCCGATATCAAGGAACTGGCGGATGGCTGGACCATTGTGACCAAGGATCATTCACTCTCTGCCCAATGGGAACACACCATCGTGGTAACTGCCGATGGCGTAGAAGTATTAACACTTTCAGACGGCACCCCTCCCCGTCCAAACTTTTAATTGTTTTAACCATGACACAGGGCGCCAATCAGGATCTGACAGGAATTCGGGAGTCTCTCCAGCAAGGCCAGAAAGACCTGGCAGCAATGTATCTGGCACAGCCAGATCACCGGGCCTATCTTGTAGGGCGATCCCAGCTGGTTGATCAAATGCTGGAACGCCTGTGGAATGGCGCGCAGTTACCTAAATCTGCAGCACTGATCGCGGTCGGAGGTTATGGTCGAGGCGAACTGTATCCGTACTCGGATATCGATGTGCTGATCGCACTGGAAAGCCCACCCACACCGGAAGTCGAAACCGCATTAGAGCGGCTGATTAGTCAGTTCTGGGATATCGGTCTGGCGGTTGGCCATAGCGTACGCACCATTGACGAGTGTTCAAACGCTGCACAGGCAGATGTTACCGTCCAAACCGCACTCTATGAATCCCGGTTGATTTGCGGACAGGCCAAACTCCAGAAATTACTGCATGAGCGCATTGTTGCCAGCATGGTGGCTGACAAGTTCATTGCAGCTAAGCTGGCAGAGCAGGAGGAGCGACACTTACGTTTTGCATTTAGCGCATTCAGCCTGGAACCCAACTGTAAGGAAAGCCCTGGTGGGCTTCGCGATATACATAGCCTTAACTGGATAGCACAGGCAGCAGGATTTGGCACCCACCACAATGCCTGGCAGGCACTACAACAAGAGTCGTTAATGCAGGGGGATGAACGTGTCGCCCTGGAACGGGCAGCAGGATTTCTGGCCGATGTCCGGATTCGCCTGCATTTACTGACTGGGCGCGCTGAAGATCGCCTGCTTTTTGATATTCAGGGACAGATTGCCCAGCAGTTCGGCTTTACTGATATTGCTGATCGACGCGCCAGCGAACAATTCATGCAGCGCTACTACCGCATCGCCAAACGAGTCACACAGATCAATACCATTGTTCTTAAGTCGATCAGCGAACGTCTCGCACCCGCCAACAAGCAGAAGATTAAACGCCTGAATGACCGCTTCCAGAAAGTCGGACATAAACTGGATATTGTTGATCCACTCATATACCAGAGCAATCCATCCGCAATTCTTGAAACTTTCCTGCTCATGGAAAAACAGGGCGGCGTTCAGGAGATGACCGCACGCACTCTGCGTGCACTCTATGCGGGACGTCGAATGATTAACCGCGAATTCCGACAGCAATCGGAAAACAAGCAACTATTCATTCAGATACTGCGCCAGAAAAACGGCGTGCTTCATGCGCTGCGTCTCATGAACCAATTCGATATATTGGGCAGATATATCCCTGCATTCGGACAGATTGTGGGGCAGATGCAGCACGACCTGTTTCATGTATTCACAGTTGACCAGCACATTCTTCAAGTAGTTAGAAACATACGGCGTTTTGTCCGTGAAGACTTTGCGCACGAAAACCCTTTCTGCCATCGCCTGATGAATGAATTCGAACGGCCGTGGCTGCTGGTTCTTGCCGCACTCTTTCATGATATTGCCAAGGGCCGTGGCGGCGACCACTCGGAATTAGGAATGGCAGATGCCGAGGCATTTTGCCAGTCACATGGTCTGAGTAAAAAAGATACGGAATTAATCGTATGGCTGGTTAAAGAGCATCTCACCATGTCCGCCGTCGCACAAAAAGAGGACATCTCTGATCCATCCACGGTTGCAGCCTTTTGCAAGCGCGTGGGTGATGCTCGACACCTCACTGCACTGTACTTGCTAACCGTTGCCGATATCCGTGGGACCAGCCCGAAGGTTTGGAACTCATGGAAGGCGCGACTGCTGGAAACACTTTACCGCACTTCACTCAACCGGCTTGAAATGCTTCAGGGTGGCAACCCGGATGAATTAGGCGACATGGTAGTTCAGCGTAAGCGTGATGCCCTAACCCACCTTCGCTTTTTTGCTCTCGGCGACTCCGTGCAGGCGCAGTTCTGGAAGCAGTTGGATGACGTTTATTTTCTTCGACATACAGATGAAGAAATTGCCTGGCATACGCGATGTCTTTACTACCGGACACACGAAAACAAACCTGTGGTTCGGGCTAGACCCAACCCGGATGGCGACGGCATCCAAGTACTGGTTTATGCACCGGACCAACCTGATCTGTTTGTCCGTCTTTCGGGGTACTTCAGCTCGATTGGCTACTCGATCATGGACGCAAAGATCCACACCACAAAGCATGCATACGCACTAGACAGCTTCAATTTATTTGACGCATCAAGCCGCGGCATCGATCGCGAAACCTGCGCAATTATCGAACACGATCTGATTGAAGTACTTCTTGGCAGAATTCAACCAAGAACACCGGGCATGGGCAGAATTTCTCGCCAGGTAAGATCATTCCCGATTGCACCCGATGTAATGCTGGAACCCGATGAGAGCGGGCAACAATATGTCTTGTCCATTCGTGCCGCGGACCGTACGGGTCTACTTCATGCAATCGCCGAAACCCTAACACGACACGGTGTAGCACTTCACACGGCACGTATCTCAACGCTTGGTGAACGCGCCGAAGATACCTTCCTGATCTCTGGTCGTTCGCTATCCCAGAGCCGCGACCGACTGCTTCTAGAAAACGATCTGTTGGAACAGTTGAAAATCTAGATTCAGACTGCCCTATTCAGGAATCTTGCAGCCTACCAGTGTCTCAATCATAAGTCGGACTTTGCACATCGACGTTTCAAGCACCGGACCAAGGGCACTGAACTCGATACCCTTAACACTGTCGCCAATCCCCGCTGCATAGTTGGCAACCACATTGAGTTGCGCATAAGGAATGCCGAGCTCTCGGGCCAACACGGCTTCCGGCATGCCCGTCATACCCACCACATCTGCCCCATCACCCGCTAAGCGACGGATTTCCGCAGCAGTTTCCAGACGAGGGCCCTGCGTGCAAGCATAAACACCGCCTTCGTGAACATTAAAACCGAGCAGGTCTGCAACACCGGCAAGTTTGCTACGAATCTCTTCAGAGAACGGATGGGTAAAGTCGATATGCATGTCGACATCCGGCTCCGAACCATGAAAGGTCGAAGCACGACCCCATGTGTAATCAATCATCTGATCAGGAATCACCAGATCACCTGGCCCTAAGGTCGGGTGTATCGATCCTACGGAACCCACCGCAACAATCCCCGTGACCCCTAAAGAATTCAGCGCATAGATGTTGGCGCGATAATTAATACGATCAGGTTGTATGGTGTGACCAAAACCATGGCGCGCCAGAAACACCATCGGATGCCCACAAATCGTACCCAGCGTCATCGGACATGAAGGTTCTCCGTAAGGGGTACGAACAAACCGTCGATGTACACCTTCGAGAATAGGCAAATGATTAAGACCACTACCACCAATAATCGCCAGCAATGGCGGCTTCACTAATGTATTCATGATGTCCTTAATCAATTAATCATGTAGCTTCTAAAACGGCCGAGGTGCGTTCAAGCGTTGCTTCACCGAGCACCGGCACCATGTTACCCGGCATCGCATGATGTGCCGCAGCGGTTGGCAGTGACAGTTTTCTAAACTGAACATCTGGCAAGCTTAAGCCAAAAGGAGCCTTGCCTATCACGGACGTTGCAATCAATTGCATCATCGTCTGGCGTCCTGCGTCTTTCATCGACCAGGGCAAAATGGTTCGATCAGCCAGATGTACCGTTCGTATAGAATTAATCAGTCCGGCCAAAGCCACAGCGGCCTGCTGAAAGGCAAGACGGTATTGCATTACTGCATATTGCTCCGGCACATCCCTTGGTAAAGCATCTGCTGGTGCACCGGCAATCCAGAGCACCATTGCTTCGGGCGCAAACTCATTTAAATCCTTAATGAGTAGCTCGTGGACTTGACGGATATCAGCTAAGCCATAAGTAGCGTCAGGCACACGCTCCCGTGTAGCCTCCAGACAATCCATTCTATTATCCAGAACGAAAACCGACTTTCCATGCTTAGCCAAAGCCACCGTTGAATGCCCAAACCCGCAGCCTATTTCCAGAACACGATCTGCACGTACACGGCTACTAAGCCAGTCATAAGCGCCCTGTTTTTCAAGATCAGCTGCCTCGCTTGACCAGCGCATCAATGTGTCTGAAAGACTTTCTTCCAGCGCAGTTTGTTTCATAGCTGATTGATGTTGGATCATGCCTGGTTTGCCACAAAAATGCCGTTAGCGTTACGCCACAATCCATCGACATCCAGACCAAAACCATAGACGTAACGATCCGGTGTTATTAATGCAGGATAGTCTAGCTTACATGGCTGGGGGGTCGACTTATCTTTATAGGTCAGGACTGCGATCTCGACACTACGGGCGCCCTCGGCTTTTAACCATTGGGCAATTTCATGCAATGTGACGCCCTCGTCGAGAATGTCATCAAGCAGCAACACATCCCGGTCCCGCACGGGTTTTCTTGGATGCACTAGCCAGTGAAGCGCGCCACCGGTGCGTTCTTCACCATATCGACTGGCATGCACATAATCCAGATCTAAAGTAAATTTCAGTCTGGGCAACAAATGGCCTGCGTACACCACAGCGCCTGTCATTACGCAGAGCACCAGTGGGCAAGCCACAGCAAAGCGCTCATTCAAAAGCGCTGCCTGGGTATCTAAAAGACCATCAATTGCCGCGCGGTCATAAAGGCATTCGGCAACCAACGGATCGTGTCGCATCTTCAGCGCCGGATAGATTATTTAATCGATTCGAGATACTGACTGAATTCTGGACCTACTTCCGGGTGACGCTGCCCCAGCGCAACGGTTGCCTTGAGATAGCCCAGCTTCGAACCACAGTCATAACGCACACCATCATATCGATAGGCCAACACCTGCTCTTCACCCAGCAGACTGGCAATGCCATCCGTCAACTGAATCTCGCCACCTGCACCCGGTTTGATGTTTTCCAGATGATGGAAAATACGTCCTGACAGAATATAACGCCCCACCACGGCCAGCGTCGATGGTGCAGTGGCAGGATCCGGCTTTTCAACAATTGCATTGACCTGTTCCAGACGATCCGAAACAGTACGTGCATCAACAATCCCGTAACTCTTGGTATCAGCGCGCGGCACATCCTGAACGCCCAGGACCGAACAACGGTAATAGTCGTAGCAATCCACCATCTGTTTCATAACCGGGGTTGAACCATCCAGCAAATCATCTGCCAGCAGCACAGCAAATGGTTCATCACCAATGACCGGCTTAGCGCATAGGACCGCATGACCAAGCCCAAGCGGCTCGGCCTGGCGAATATAAATACAGTTAACATGCTTGGGCAGAATATTCTGAACAATATCCAGCAACGCCTGCTTGTTCTTCTGGGCAAGCTCGCTTTCCAGTTCGTAGGCTTTATCAAAGTGATCTTCAATGGCGCGTTTGCTACGGCCTGTCACAAAAACCATTTCGGTAATACCAGCGGCAACCGCCTCTTCAACGGCATACTGGATCAGCGGTTTATCCACCACTGTCAGCATTTCTTTCGGGCTGGCTTTGGTTGCTGGCAGGAAGCGTGTACCCAAACCGGCCACCGGAAAAACAGCTTTGCGAACCTTTTTCATCGAACACTCCGTATCAACAGCATGAATATTTTTCATGATTGTAAACGTTTCAGGAATTCCGCTTCATCCAGAATAGCGATGCCCAGACTTAATGCCTTGTCCAGCTTGGAACCTGCGGCTTCACCAGCAACCACCCAATAAGTCTTGGCTGAAACAGAGCCAGAAACCTTGCCACCGGCGGCTTCAACAAGGGCTTTAGCTTCATCCCGGCTCAAATTGGGTAATGTACCCGTCAGAACAATGGTTTTGCCCAATAGCGGTCCATCCGCATGTTGCACAGGGATATCCTGCCAATGCACACCGGCCGCCTGCAT
>JBJTFJ010000061.1:0-2340 GCA_046093345.1 Fluviibacter sp.
CCAGACGATGCCATCTCCAAGCTGACCTGTTTGCGCTACTTCGGTGATGCATTCAACAATGCGGTCGGCAATTTCATCGGGGCAGACAATTTCAATGCGGACCTTACGTGTGAAGTCAGTCAGTTCATCTTTGATGGAAACCGGTGGCCCATGTCGGGAGAGGGCTGAACAACCCTCGGCTTGCGAAATCGTCATCCCCGGAAAATCCGGCATGCTCAACAGCGACTTGCGAAGCTGTGGTAACTTGTTGGGACGAATGATGGCTTTGATTTCTTTCATGGCGCGGCGATTTGATCAGATCAGGCTTCGACGGATTTTTCTTCGAAATAAGGATACAGCACTGGTAGGACCAATAGGGTAAGTGCTGTCGAAGAAAGGAGTCCCGAAATTACAACGACAGCGAGTGGTCGGGTGACTTCCGAACCCGGACCGCTAGAAAATAGCATCGGAATTAGCGCCAAGAGTGCAACGCTGGCGGTCATCATTACCGGACGGAAGCGATGCTCGCATCCCTCGAAAACCGCTTCACGCGTAGACCAGCCCTCATCGCGTAGTTGCCGGATGAACGAGACGAGAACAACGCCGTTGAGCACAGCGATACCCCATAGGTTAATAAACCCGACAGCTGCCGGTACTGAGAGATACTCGCCCGAGATCAGTAACCCGAAAATACCGCCGATCGACGCAAAGGGCAGCACCAGAATAATGAGGGTGGCCATACGCAATGAATTAAAGAGGATGAACAGCAGGAAGAAGATTGCGCCAATGGTGATAGGAATGATGATCATCAGGCGGGCCATGGCGCGCTGCATGTTTTCGAATTGTCCCCCCCAATCCAGGGTATAGCCTTGGGGGATGGTGACTTGTTGTTCAATGCGTTTTTGCGCTTCGCTGACAAAGCCACCCAGATCCCGATCCTGAACATTTACGCCTACGACGAGCCGCCGCTTACCCGCCTCTCGCGAAATCTGCGAGGGGCCGTCTACGAGTTCAACTTTAGCAATGTCCTTCAGCGGAATCAGTGCGCCACCGGGTGCTTTGAGAATAATGTTTTCAAAAGCTTCCGGTGTTTCACGATAGACCTTGGGATAACGCAACATCAATGGGAATCGGCGTTCCCCTTCATAGATCATGGTCGCTTCGCGGCCGCCATTGGCAATTTCAATGACGTTATTCACATCTTCGACGTTGAGGCCGTATCGTGCAATCGCTTCGCGGTCGATATTCAGCGTGAGATAGTTTTGTCCCGTGACCTGCTCGATACGTAAATCGGTAGCGCCCTCCATGCTCCCGAGGACGCGCCCGATCTGGTTACCCAGTTTGCGTAGTTCCTGGATGTCGTCTCCAAAAATCTTTACCGCTACCTGAGAGCGTACCCCTGACACCATCTCATCTACACGGGCAGCAATTGGCTGTGAAATGGCTGTTTCAACGCCGGGTAGGGCTTTGAGCGCAATGCGGACCTGATCTTCAATTTCAGTTTGAGATAGTTTCCGTTGACCACTGGGTTGTAGCGAAACAATTGGATCAGATTCGTTGGGTTGGCCCGGGTCGGCGGGTGATTCGCCACGGCCAAGGCGAGATACTGCTGATTTAACGCCGGGAATTGCCGCAATTCGCTTGAGTGCTTCGAACTCCATCTTGACCGATTCTTCAAGTGAGATGTTGGCCTGACGAACGATGACGGGCGTGATTGCTCCTTCTTTCATGATCGGGATGAAAGACTTGCCCAGAAACGGAAATACCAGGAAGCTCAGGAGTAACGAAATGGCGGCGTAGAAAATCACGCGCTGTGGGTTATTGATCGACCAGTTAAGCGCTTTAAGATAGGGCGCTTTGATGCGTGCCACAAAGGGCGTGTCATGTTCTGCGCCACCTTTGAGAATGTAGGAACAGAGTACTGGCGAGAGGGTGAACGAGAGAATCAGGGATAGCGCGAGGGCAATTGCAATCGTTAATGCCAGAGGCGCAAACATCTTGCCTTCCATGCCTTCCAGAGAGAGTAGTGGCATGAATACCAGAATAATGATGCCCACACCAAAGAGTACGGGTTTACCGACTTCGGTGGCGGCATCCAGAATGATTCGCAAACGCGAAACGCCTTCCTCAGCGCGCTGGCCAAGTCGTGCGAAGGTGTTTTCGACAACCACGACAGAACCGTCCACCATAATGCCGATAGCGATGGCCAGCCCGCCCAGTGACATCAGGTTGGCCGATAAACCATAGTGATTCATCACCATAAAGGTGAGTAATGGCGTAAGTAACAGTGTTGCCGTTACGATGACTGATGAACGTGCATCACCCAGATAGACGTACAGGACGATAATAACTAACAGCACG
>JBJTFJ010000062.1:0-6874 GCA_046093345.1 Fluviibacter sp.
CCCGATTACCTTGGAATCGATCCGGTAAAGGCCGGGTTTTAGGTCGAAAAGGGTGTCTAGGCGGCGGGCGGCGTTGACGGTAATGCGCTGGATGCCGCTGGTAGTCTGGATATCCGCGAAAGCACCCGGGTAGGGCGGGGCAACGGCGCGGATGAGGTTATAGACCTGTGCGGCGGTCTGATTCCAGTGAATGCGGCCGTCTTCGGGCTTGCGGCCGCCAAAATAGCTGCCCTCGGCCAGATTGTTCGGGCGGCGGGGCACTTCTCTCTTCAGCAGCTGCGGTAATACACCGGCCAGAGTTTGGGCGGCAGCGGCTGTAACGTGGGCGAACACTTCACCAGCCGTTTCGTCCGGGCCTATGGGCACGGCCTGTTGCGCAACAATGTCACCCGCGTCCGGTTTTTCAGCCATGACGTGCAGTGTGGCACCAGTTTCGCTTTCGCCATGCAGTACGGCCCAGTTGATGGGCACGCGGCCGCGATACTTGGGCAGCAGCGACCCATGCATGTTGAGTGGAGCGATCTTGGCCAGGTTCAATACCGACATGGGAATCATCTGGCGGTAGTAGAACGAGAAAATGTAGTCCGGCGCAATGGCGGCAATACGTTGCTGCACATCCGGTTCGCTGGCGGACTCCGGTGTAATGACCGGAATGCCGGCTTTGGTAGCTAACTCGGCAACACTGGTAAACCAGATGCGCTCGTTCGGGTCGTCGGTATGGGTAATGACCAGCGCTACATCGACGCTGCCATCCAGCAGCGCCTGCAGGCAGCGGGCACCGACTTCGTGATAAGCAAAAACAACCGCTTTCATCGGAGTGTGGTGTGTCTCAGCCACGGCGATCCTGTTCCAGAATGGCCTGGATTACAAAGCGCGGGCGACCACGTACCTGTTCGTAAATGCGGCCAATGTATTCGCCCAGAAGGCCGACACCAAAGAGCAGCACACCGATCAACGCAAAGATCAGGGCGAAGAGGGTGAATACCCCTTCGACTTCAGCACCAAACACAAAACGGCGAACCAGCAGCAGGAAGAAGAGGGCGGTGGAACCAATTGCCAGTAGCACGCCGAGCAGCGAGAAGGCCTGCAGCGGCATGGTCGAGAAGCCGGTGACCAGATCAAAGTTCAAACGGATCAGGCTGTACAGTGAGTACTTGGATTCACCGGCGAAGCGTTCTTCGTGCGCCACTTCAATTTCAATCGGGCGGCTGGCAAAGGTATAGGCCAGTGCCGGAATAAAGGTGCGGCCTTCTTCACACTGGTTCAGCATCTGCACGACTTCACGGCTATAGCCGCGCAGCATGCAGCCCTGGTCTGTCATGGTGATGTGCGTAATTTTTTCACGCAGGTTGTTCATGGCGCGCGAGGCATGGCGACGGAACCAGCTGTCCTGGCGGTTCTGACGGATGGTGCCAACGTAATCGTAACCTTCGCGCAGCTTGGCCAGCAGGTTACCGATTTCTTCTGGCGGGTTCTGCAGGTCAGCGTCGAGCGTAATAACCGATTGACCACGGGCTTGCGAGAAGCCAGCCATGATGGCCATGTGTTGGCCGTAGTTGCCATTAAACAGTACGACGCGGGTGACGTCCGGACGCTTGCGGTATTGATCCGACAGAATCAGGGGTGAACGATCACGGCTACCGTCATTGATGAAAATCACTTCATAGCGGGCGTGCAGGGCGTCGAGTGCCGGGTAGAGGCGATCGAACAGTGTTTGCAGGCCGGCTTCTTCGTTATAAACCGGAATAACTACGCTTAGCTCTGGCGGTTCAACGGCAGGGTTGCCGGCGGGCACGTTCAGTTCCAGGCCGCTCTGCGCGTTAAAGTCGTTGCTCTGTTCGCTCATTTCAGGTGGGTCTCCAGCACGTGTGCCACAGCGGCAACAATGCGATCAACATCGGATTCGGTCAGGGTCGGGAAGAGCGGCAGCGTGATGATACTGCGGCCAATGCGTTCGGCAATCGGGAACATGCCTTCAGTGAAACCACGTTCGCGATAAAGGCTAAAGAGGTGGATCGGCGGGTAGTGTAAACCGGTACCAATGCCGAGGGCTTTAAGATCAGCCATGATGCCGGCGCGGTCCGTGTCGAGTCGATCCAGCGGCAAAACAATCTGGAACATGTGCCAGTTGCTATGTGCAAAATCGGCAACGGGCAGTTCCAGGCCTTGTTCAACGACCTTGGTTTTGGCAAAGCCGTCAAAGTAGCGTTGTGCCAGTTTGGCGCGTTGATTCTGGAAGTCGCCCAGTTTGCTCAGCTGTTGCAGGCCAATGGCGGCGTTGACATCGGTGAGGTTGAATTTGCCGCCAAGGACGTCGACATCCATGCCATCGAGGCCGGTACGGGTAACGCCTTGCAGGCGCAGCTTTTCGGCGAGGCGGGCTTCTTCATCGTTGTTGCAAACGAGGCAGCCGCCTTCAATGGTGGTCAGATTTTTGTTGGCCTGGAAGCTAAAGCTGATCAGATCGCCAATGGCACCAATCCGCGAGCCATTCCAGGATGAGCCTAGCGCCTGTGCAGCATCTTCAATGACGCGCAGTTTGTGGCGGCTGGCAATGTCGTACAACTGCACCATATCTACCGGCAGGCCGGCCAGATAAACCGGCATGATGGCTTTAGTGTTAGGGCCGATAGCCGCTTCCACCTGGTTTAAATCAATGTTGTGGGTGATCGGGTCGATATCAACAAAGACCGGTGTAGCGCCCACGGTAAGAATGACGTTACTGGTAGCCACCCAGGAGATCGGTGTGGTGATGACTTCATCACCGGGGCCAATGCCGGCGATG
The DNA here is from genome assembly GCA_046093345.1 of Fluviibacter sp. Classification (GTDB taxonomy): domain Bacteria; phylum Pseudomonadota; class Gammaproteobacteria; order Burkholderiales; family Rhodocyclaceae; genus Fluviibacter. The sequence continues at coordinate 2,786 of JBJTFJ010000062.1, forward strand.
CGCAGCGCCACTTCCATGGTGGAGGTGCCGTTGGCAAAGGTGCGTACCGGGCGGCCGCCAAAGAACCCCGAGAGTTCTGATTCGAATTCCTGCACCTTCGGCCCTGAGGTAATCCAGCCGGAGCGGAGCACATCGCCAACGCTGGCAATGGTTGCCTCGTCGAGCGTGGGGCGGGTGAACGGAATTGGGGGGTCGAACGGCCGGATTTCAGTCATGGCCGTCATTTTACCAGCCCGAGGCTTATGAGCGGGCGAGGATCCAGACGCCGATCAGAATGACCGTAATACCGATAATGCGCTGCATGCTCATGACTTCGCCAAACAGATACCAGGCGAGGGCGGCATTGATCACGTAGCCCAGCGATAGCATTGGGTAGGCGATGGTAACGTCAACGCGCGAGAGACCGATGATCCAGACAAAGACGCTGATGCCGTAGCAGAACAGGCCGCCGATGATGGGTAGCTGAGTACCCACAGAAATGGCCGTGCTGAAAAAGGTATCTAAGGACAGCGAGAGTTCGCCAAGATTACGTACACCGGCTTTGAGCAACAGCTGGGCAGCGGCATTGAGCAGAATGCCGGTAAAGAGAAAGCCAAAAGTACCAAGCGTCATTAGTTCACCGGTGGGGTATAGGGTTGGGCGGGTGGTGCCGGGTTATGCGTGGGTTTTACGAAAACCGCACGGCGTGTATCGCGGCCCACTTCAGCCATCGGTAGTTTAAGGGCGGCGATTTCATCCAGATACTGGAGCGGCACCACAACCACCGGCGCACTGTCGTTTTGCCAGCGCACCGCGAAATCGCTTACTTTAGGTGCCCAGGTATCTGGCTCCTGATTGATGCCAAACTCCAGCTCATCCTGCATGTCGACCATGATGGTTGGGTGCTGGATGTAGAACGGGAAGGTGTGATCCAGCATGCGGATCGAGTACACCGGGGTGTCGTCTTTAATGTAAGGACGTGCAGCCACCGCCAGATCGGCACCCGAGATCGAGCGGCCGTGGGTGTCGTGACCCAGGCCGACAATCTGGACGAGGACATAAAAGGCAATGGCGGTGCGTAGCAGGCCATCCATCAGCTGGCGCAGACGGTGTGCTGGGTCTTTGTGCTCAAAGCCGCGTATGGCTGTCCAGGCGTACACCATGGTGGCAAGCGCGGCGACTAGCGCTACAGCAATCCAGATGGTGTATTCCTGATACTCCAGTTGCTCGTAGGGGGCTTTGCCCAGCTGGTAGGTATAAGGCAATGCAATAAAGCCAGCTAGCACCAGCAGGGTCATATAAACCATCTGGCGTTTCCAGCTGCGGTCTTCACCGGCCACACTCATGCGCTCGAAGGCGTTGGTCATTGCCACGCCCGCCAGCAGAGAAATGGCGGGGAAAATCGGCATGATATAGCCGGGCAGTTTAGACTGGGATTTGCTGAAAAACAGGAAGATCATGATGGCCCAGACAGCCGCCAGCCACAGCGGGCGGAAGCCGGCAACGGCTGAAACCTGGGCTTCGCCCCGGCGTTCTTTCCAGGCGGCGATAAACCCCTGCGCCAGTTGCAGCAGCCAGGGAATAAAGCCCAGCAGAATCAGCGGGACGAAATAAAGCGGATGCCCTTTGCGGTTGTGGCCGTCTTTGGTAAAGCGATCCCAGTGTTCATGGATAAAGAAGAAGTGGGCAAACTCCGGGTTCTTGATCGACACCAGAATAAACCAGGGTGCTGTGATCAGCATAAACACGACCAGCCCCGAGAAAACGTGCAGACGTTTCCAGAGAGCCCAGTTCCAGGTGGTGAGGGTGTAGACCACGAGCACCATGCCCGGAATAACGAGGCCGATTAGGCCTTTGGATAGCACGGCCAGTGCCATGAAGGTCCAGCAGAGCCACATCCAGTTACGGCGGGCTTTGGCGGAGATGTGATCGCGCTGGGCCAGAAGCAGGCTGAACAGGGCGCAGCTCAGAATGCTGGAAAGGCCCATGTCCAGGGTGTTGAAGTGGCCGCCAACGCTCCACATTGGGCTGCTGGCCAACAGAATGGCCGAGATCCAGCCGGCAATAACGCCGCGCTCGCCTCCGACCAGTTTCCAGGCGGTAAAGCCGGTGGCCAGAATGGCGAAGTAACCGGTGAAGCCAGTCCACAGACGCGATTGCCATTCACCCACGCCAAATAGCGTGTACGCAAGGGCTGTCATCCAGCCTTGTAGCGGGGGCTTCTCAAAGTATTTGTAACCGTTGTAACGGGGGGTAATCCAGTCGCCCGTGGCGTACATCTCGCGGGCGATTTCGCCGTAACGGCCTTCGTCCGAGGCCACCAGATGACGGTAATCCAGTACGCCAAACCAAGCCAGGGTAAATAGGGCAGCGAGCACCCACAAAAAACGCCGGGTGTAGAAAGCGGAAAGGAGCGAGGTAAAAGAAGAGTTCATGCGCTGGCTTCAATAAGAACGCCGCAGGCGACCTGGCGGCCTTCGGCAACAAGAATGTTGTATGTGCGGCATGCAGCCTTGGTGTCCATAACTTCCAGGCCGATACCCTTGGCAATGAGCGGTTTAAGCAGCTCTGGGCTAGGGAAGCGCTGGCGTTCGCCAGAGCCGAATAGCACAATCTCTGCACCCGTATTGGCCAGGCGCTCGAACTGGCTGGCCTCCAGGCCCTCAAAGCCGTTGGGTGCCCAATCCGTGATGATGTCTCGTCCGCAGACCAGCACAGACCCTTCATAACGCGTTCCGTTAACGGAAACGTAGCCGGGGCCATGGCTGCTAAAGGCGAGCAGCCCGGCATTATGGGCAAGATGCAGTTTCATGTGAAATCTTTATCGTCAGCTGGTTAGATACGGTCTCGAACGGCTCTGACACAGGTGTCAGAAGGCTAGTGGAGCGCCCAAGAAGGCTGAAAAAGGAGTAGGATAACCGGTTTTCATCCAGAATTTCCGACTCGACCCGACCGCTGAGTGATCATGAAGCCTATTACCAAATCTTCCAAGCTTGCCAACGTGTGCTACGACATTCGTGGACCGGTGCTGGCGGCGGCCAAGAAGATGGAAGAAGAAGGTCATCGGGTCATCAAGCTGAACATCGGCAACCCGTTGCCATTCGGGTTTGAAGCGCCGGAAGAGATTGTGGTCGATGTGATCCGCAATATGCGGGATGCATCGGGGTACACAGATTCATTAGGCTTGTTTGCACCACGCAAGTCAATCATGCATTACTGCCAGGAAAAAGGCATCCAGGGCGTGACGGTCGAAGACATCTTCCTGGGTAACGGCGTTTCCGAACTGATCGTGATGGCCATGCAAGGCCTGCTCAATAATGGCGATCAGGTGTTGGTGCCATCGCCTGATTATCCGTTGTGGACGGCGGCTGTCAGCTTGTCGGGCGGCATCCCAGTGCATTATCACTGCGACGAAGCGGCCGAGTGGTACCCGGATTTAGACGATATTCGTAGCAAGGTCACCAGCAATACCAAAGCGATTGTCGTGATCAACCCGAACAACCCGACGGGTGCCCTGTACCCGAAGGAAATCCTCGAGGGCATTTTGCAGATTGCGCGCGAGCACGGCTTGATCGTTTTTGCCGACGAGATTTACGACAAGGTGTTGTACGACGGTAATACGCATATCTCGCTGGCCAGCCTGGCCGATGATGTGCTGTGCATCACTATGAATGGGCTTTCCAAGAACTATCGTGCCTGCGGTTATCGTGCCGGTTGGATGGTGGTATCGGGTGATAAGCGTCACGCTAAGGACTATATCGAAGGCCTGAACATGCTGGCCTCGATGCGCCTGTGTGCCAACGTGCCGGGGCAGATGGCTATTCAAACGGCGTTGGGTGGATATCAGAGTATTAATGATTTGGTTGGGCCGAATGGCCGCCTGACGCGTCAGCGTGATCTGGCCTGGAAGATGTTGACCGACATACCGGGGGTGACCTGTGTCAAACCCAAGGGCGCGCTGTATTTATTCCCGAAATTGGATCCAGAGATGTATCCGATCAAGGATGACGAGCAGTTCATGCTGGAGCTGCTGAAAGAAGAGAAAGTGCTGCTGGTGCAGGGCAGCGGCTTTAACTGGCCGCACCCGGATCACTTCCGTGTGGTCTTCCT
>JBJTFJ010000063.1:0-10015 GCA_046093345.1 Fluviibacter sp.
GCCGTTGCACGTCAACAGGTTGAGAATGGTGCGCAAGTCATCGATATCAACATGGACGAAGCCATGCTGGATTCGGAGGCCGCCATGGTGCGCTTCCTGCAGCTCATCGCTTCGGAGCCTGATATCTCTCGCGTGCCCATCATGATCGACTCATCCAAATGGTCGGTCATTGAAGCGGGTCTCAAGTGCATTCAAGGTAAAGGGATCGTTAATTCGATCTCCATGAAAGAGGGCGAAGCCGAGTTTCTGCGCCAGGCACGTCTGGCACGCCAGTATGGCGCCGCCGTGATCGTCATGGCTTTTGACGAAAAGGGCCAGGCCGATACCTTCGCCCGAAAGACTGAGATCTGCGAACGCGCCTACAAGCTGCTGGTCGCTAATGGCTTCCCTGCAGAAGACATCATTTTTGACCCGAACATTTTTGCCATCGCCACCGGTATTGCCGAGCATGATGGTTATGCCGTCGACTTTATCGAGGCAGTACGCTGGATCAAGGCTCATCTACCGCATGCCCATATTTCAGGCGGCGTCTCGAACGTGTCGTTCTCCTTCCGCGGCAACGATCCTGTACGCGAAGCAATTCACACGGTCTTCCTCTATCACGCCATTCAGGCGGGCATGACGATGGGCATCGTTAATGCCGGACAGCTGGGCGTATTCGATCAGTTAGATGCTGAATTACGCGCCAAGGTGGAAGACGTCGTACTAAACAAACATGCCGGCGCCGGCGAAGCCCTCGTCGAATTTGCCCAGAATGTAAAAGGCACCGCTAAAGAAAAAGTTGAAGACCTTGCCTGGCGTAGCTGGCCTGTCGCCGAGCGTTTAAGCCACGCCATGGTCAAAGGCATCACAGAATACGTGGTGGTCGATACCGAAGAATGTCGTGCCGAACTGGCTGCCGCCGGCCAACCCCCGCTGGCGGTAATCGAAGGCCCACTGATGTCCGGCATGAACACGGTTGGCGATCTTTTTGGCGCCGGCAAGATGTTCCTGCCGCAAGTGGTCAAATCTGCCCGCGTCATGAAGCAGGCAGTTGCCCATCTGGTGCCATTTATCGAAGAAGAGAAAGCCCGCACCGGTGCCGCAGCCAAGGGCAAGCTGTTAATTGCCACCGTTAAAGGTGACGTGCACGATATCGGTAAGAATATTGTAGCGGTTGTGTTGGGCTGTAATGGTTACGAAGTGGTCGACCTGGGTGTCATGGTGCCCTGCGAACAAATCCTCAAGGCCGCACGTGAACATAATGCACAAGTCATTGGTCTCTCGGGTCTGATTACCCCATCTCTGGAAGAGATGACCCACATCGCCAGCGAAATGACCCGTCAGGGCTTCAACGTGCCACTTATGATTGGTGGCGCGACAACCAGCCGGGCTCATACCGCCATTAAGATCGCACCGAATTATGCACATCCGGTAGTTTATGTACCTGACGCTTCACGTGCCGTAGGCGTTGTATCGAATCTGCTTTCGTCAGATCCGGCCAAAGTACAAGCCTACAAAGATGAGCTCAATGCCGATTACGAAAAAGTGCGGCAGCAGCACGCCAACAAGAAGGGCGTTACGCTCGTCGCGGCGGAAGCAGCCAGCGCCAATGCCTTTGACGGCTTCGCTGGTGAGTTTAAAGGTTATCTACCTGTCACACCCAATCAAACCGGCGTACAGGTCATTGAACCTACGTTGTCTGAACTGGTGCCTTATATCGACTGGAGCCCCTTCTTCCAGACATGGGATCTCACCGGCTCATTCCCGGCGATTCTGGAAGACAAGGTCGTCGGCGAAACAGCCAAACAGGTCTATGCCGATGCTCAGGAGATGCTTAAGCAAATCGTCGCCGAGCAATGGCTGAAGCCGCGCGGCGTATTCGGTCTATTCCCCGCAAACCGCGTGGGTGATGATATCGAGATCTATACCGATGAGGCACGTCAGCACACCGGTATGATCTGGCACAACCTGCGTCAACAACAGGAACGGCCGGCTGGTAAACCTAACTGGTGCCTAGCCGACTTTATTGCCGAGAAAAAACCGTCAGGCACAACGCCCGACTGGATTGGCGGCTTTGCCGTCTCTTGTGGCGAAGGCATCGAAGTACCCCTCAAGCGCTTTGAAGCTGAACACGATGACTATCGCGCCATCATGCTCAAATCTCTGGCCGACCGTCTGGCCGAGGCCTTTGCCGAATGGTTGCACCGCGAAGTGCGCATGAAGCACTGGGGCTATGCAGCAGATGAAACCCTGGATAACGCTGCTTTAATTAAAGAAGCTTATCAAGGCATCCGTCCGGCACCGGGATACCCGGCTTGTCCAGATCATCTGGCCAAACGCGGTCTATTCGATTTGCTGGATGTACCTAAACTAGCCGGCATGACGCTCACTGAATCGTGTGCCATGTGGCCAGCCGCTTCGGTTTCCGGTTTCTATCTCGCGCACCCGGCTGCCCGATATTTTGCGGTTGGCAAAATTGGTATGGATCAGCTTGAAGATTGGGCCCGTCGTTGCGGATTATCCGTAGATGAAGCCAAACGCTGGCTGGCGCCAAATCTGTAAAGCACCTGCTTGAAACTAGGCCACCGTCAGGTGGCTTAGTTTTTATTGGGCGGGGAAATCTTTTGGGGCTTCCCAAGTAATCTCTTTTTTCTCCCGCTGCGCCTGATCAAGCATCTTGATGAAGGGCTGCGCCCGGACTGCAAGCCCCACCAATTCATGCGGCTCGATACCCACTTCGGGAATAGGAAGCTCTTCACGCCGCTCTCGGCCTTCTCGCATCCGCTTTTCCTGCTCGGTCAGCGCATGCAAACGCACTAGTGCCGGTGCCATCTCCTCAATGGTGATTACCCCCCGTTTTGTGGGGGTCTTGCCGATGACTTTGAGCAGCGCACGCGCTACATCGTCAAACATCAACAGGTTAGCTGTCGCCTGGGAAGAAAACCGAACCAGCATATCGTCTCCTTGGATTAACTGACGGGTTATTAATCCCGTTTTAGCTCTCCTTTATAATACGCCATACCCCGATAATGAATAAAAACAGAGAACTACCATCATGCATATCCTTGAACCCCTCTTTGAACAGAACCGGATCTGGTCCGAAAAAACTCAAACCGAGAATCCGGAATTCTTTAGCGACCTAGCCAAGTTACAAAAGCCAGAGTACCTTTGGATCGGCTGTTCTGATTCGCGCGTACCGGCCAACCAGATCATGGGTCTGAAGCCGGGCGAGGTTTTCGTGCACCGTAATATCGCCAATGTGGTGGTACACAGTGATCTGAACTGCCTATCCGTTGTGCAATACGCCGTTCAAGTTTTACGCGTAAAACACATCCTCGTGGTTGGGCACTATGGCTGCGGTGGCGTAAAAGCGGCGCTTGATGGCTTGCGCGTTGGTCTTGCCGATAATTGGCTGCGCCACATTCACGACGTCAAACAAAAGCATCAGGGCATTATCGATGCCGCACCGGAAGCTGAACGTCATGACCGGCTCTGCGAACTTAACGTTATAGAACAGGTGCTTAACCTGGCTCAATCAACCGTAGTTTACGATGCCTGGGCACGCGGTCAGGAACTTTCCGTACACGGCCTAATTTACGGGCTTCAGGATGGCATTGTGAGCAACCTGAATATCTCCATCCACAGCGTTAATGCTATTTGCCCAGCCTACAATCACGCGCTGAGCAGCTTTAATACCGAGGCCTAAGCATATGCGTCCAGCCAGTATGCGACGCACACTGCTGGCTGGTGCCGTTGGTAATGCGATCGAGTTTTACGACTTTATCGTTTACGCGTATCTGGCTGCTTACTTTGCCGCCCAGTTCTTTCCAACACATGATCCCGTTGCTGCCATGCTCGCTAGTTATGGCGCATTCGCTACCGGCATGATCATGCGCCCGGTAGGCGGCATCGTCTTCGGCAACATCGGCGATCGCATCGGACGCAAAGCGGCACTGCAACTCTCAGTTCTACTCATCGCCATACCTACATTGCTGATCGGCCTGATGCCGACCTATGCCACCATAGGACTCTGGGCACCGGTACTATTGATAATCCTACGTATGCTGCAAGGGCTTTCAGTCGGCGGTGAATATTCATCTTCCATCGTTTTTCTCATAGAACATGCATCGCCCAAGCAACGCGGTTTTGTAGGTGGATTTAGTCCCATGGGTGCGTTTGGAGGCCTGCTGCTCGGCACGCTTGTCAGTTTCTTATGTACGACCGCGCTTGGTAAAGCGGTCATGGCAGACTGGGGTTGGCGCGTCCCGTTCATTGCCAGCATCTTTTTAACCGGCATCGGCATTGCAGCGCGTCGAGCACTGGCTCAGGACATACTAAATAAAGACGAGGTCTTGAAATCTCCGGTTCGCGAAGCTTTCCGCTACTATTGGCAACCCATGGCCGCCATCGCCCTGGCGAATACGGCAACCGGTATCGTCTCCTTCGTTGGTTTCATGTATTGCGTGCCTTGGATGGTTAAAGAGGCCGGTGTGCCAACCACGCTAGCACTTGCTGTGAATATGTTTGGCCTACTCATGGTGAGCTTACTCTCCGTAGTTGGTGGACGATTAGGCGATAAATTCGGTCGTCTACGCATCAGTCGCTTTGGCGTTCTGATCCTCTTGCTTGGCGCCTGGCCTGCGTTTAGTCTATTCCGCAGCGGCGACACATTGGCCATGTTGTGCGGTGGTTTGCTCCTTGCCGTTGGGCAAGGTTTCTTTCTCGGTCCTTTATCCGCCAGCATGGCAACGCTGCTACCTAAACAGGTACGCGTTACCGGACTTTCATTTGGCTACAGTCTCGCGGTCGGCGTATTTGGCGGCTTGGCCCCAATGCTTACCGAATTTCTGATTGCACGTTTTAGCTTATCGATGGCCCCAGCCCTGGTCATCATGATCGGCGCCTTGGTATCGCTCAGTACACTATGTCTGCATCCCCTCTGGCGACACAGCACTGGCCATTTGCCGGAAGATGATTTACCTGTCATCCCATCAAATGCCTGACATGCATCTCGGTATAGATCTGGGTGGCACCAAAATCGAAGCGGCCATTCTGGATGCCGCCGGCAACTTTACATTCCGGGAGCGTATTCCTACCCCGCAAGGTGATTATCAAGCCACGCTCAAAGGCATTGAAACGCTTGTGACACAAGCAGAGTCAGCATTACAACAAACTGTCATGGCTGTAGGTGTTGGCCACCCCGGATCGACTAACCCACTGGATGGTCGCATTAGAAATGCCAACTCCACCTGCTTAAACGGACAAACGCTACAGGCAGATTTGCAGACGCTCCTAAAGCGTCCCGTAAAGCTAGCAAACGATGCTGATTGCCTCGCTCTGTCTGAAGCCACTGATGGTGTCGCGCAAGATATTGAATCGGTCTTCGGCGTTATTCTAGGCACAGGCGTAGGAGGTGGCTGGGTTATTAACAGGCAATTGCATCAAGGCCCCAATGGGCTCTCTGGCGAATGGGGCCACAGCCCATTGCCTGTTAAAAATGTCGATGAACTAACAGGCCCCACCTGCTACTGCGGCAAACAGGGCTGCATTGAAGCCTGGCTCTCCGGTCCTGCGCTGGTTGCAGATTATTTTCGCCAGACTCAAGATCAAAGTATCGCCGATGTGCCGGCCCTCGTTAACGCGGCAGCACAGTGCAACATCAACGCACAGCAAGCATTAGATCGTCATACGCATCGATTAGCTCGCGCTCTGGCTGTCATCATTAATGCGGTTGATCCTGCGGTTATTGTTTTAGGCGGTGGCGTCTCTCAACGCCCCGGTTTAATTACAAGCCTCTACACAGCACTGCCTGCACACGTTTTCTTACCACCCGGCACACCACTACAAACGAAAATCTTATTGCCAGCTTTTGGTGACAGTTCGGGTGTGCGTGGTGCCGCGCGGCTGATTTAACATTCCAGTGGGTCTACCTCTACACCCCACCGTACACCGCCCGGTGCATGGCCACGTGTCATGCCACGTCCGGCACTGATCATTGGCAACCATTGATTCAGAAAATTCTGCAAAGCAACCCGGCTAGGTGATTCCAGTAAGAGTTGCGCCCGCTCCCGACCAGCCAACCGCACCATACGCATGGGTACGGGATCATAAATAAAGACATCCGGGTGTTGTTCTTGCGGCACGAGCGTACGAATACGCTGAAGAAACTCAAGCACATTATCAATCTGTTTGGCCTCAGCCCGCACAATCGCCTGCGCCGCATACGGCGGGAATCCGGCACGCTGCCGCTCTGTCAGTTCCAGATCCAGAAACGCTGGTGTGTCATGGCGTAACAGGCATTGATAGAGCGCATGCTCCGGATGCTCAGTTTGCACAATGACCCGACCCGGTTTCTCTGCCCGACCCGCTCGACCGGCAACCTGCATCAACTGCGCAAACAATCGTTCCGGCGCACGCCAGTCCGCAGCAAAGAGGCCGGCATCTGCACCGACCACACCGACGCGTGTGAGCGCCGGAAAATCATGGCCTTTCGCAAGCATTTGTGTACCCACCAGAATGTCGACATCCTGAGAGCGAATCTGTGCTTCCAGTGCCTCCCACTGTTTGCGCGTTGTGGCGACATCACGATCAACACGCAGAATTCGCGCTTGAGGAAAATGCTGACGGAGCGCTTCTTCAATGCGCTGCGTGCCGCGGCCCAGTGGTCGCAAATCGGCATTACCGCAATCCGGACACTGGCGGGGAATTGGCGATGTGTCACCGCAATGATGACAGCGCAACGTGCGATCCAAACTATGTACAACGCGATGTGCCGCACATCGACGGCAATTAGAGACCCAGCCACACGCGGTACAGGTCAGCACCGGTGCATAACCACGCCGATTGATGAATAACAGGCTCTGCTCTTTGGCTGCGAGCCCCTGGGCAAGTTCATCCAGTAGTTGAGGAGACAACCCTTCTTCGAGGGTCATACGTCGTGTGTCCAACAATGTTATGTCTGGCAGCACTGCATCGGCATGAGCACGGTCTGGTAAATCCAGCCGCTTATAGCGCCCGCTTTGCACATTGGCCCAACTTTCCGGCGATGGCGTTGCCGACCCTAATACAACCGGCACGCCCACCTGATGTGCACGCCATACAGCGAGATCGCGCGCGTGATAACGCATACCTTCCAGCTGCTTATAGGCCGGATCGTGCTCTTCATCGATGATGATTAGACCCAGGGCAGGCATAGGGGTAAATACAGCCAGACGCGTACCAATCACAATCTTTGCATCACCTGTCAGCGCTGCGGCGAAATGGCGCGCACGCGCCGCCTCAGTGACTTCGCTGTGTAGGCTCACCACCGGAACGTTCGGAAAACGCTTTGCAACGCGTGATTCAAGTAACGGTGTGAGGTTAATTTCGGGCACCAGCAACAAAACCTGTTTGCCCTGATCCAGTGCCGCCTCAATAAGACGTAAATAGACTTCGGTTTTACCGGAACCAGTGATCCCGAACAAAAGATTGGCCGAGAAGCCATTCAGACGCGGCAACAGATCATCAAGAACACGAGACTGCCCTGTAGTCAGCACCGGGCGCGCATCGTTTGGTAGCTCAGCGGCATCGGCTGCTTTAGCAGGGGCTAACTTTCGACGCTTCACCGGATCCGGCTTACGCAAACCCGTTGGAATTGCCTGTAACAGCGCCTCACCGGGTGAGGCCTGATAATAGCTCGCAGCAAACAGGCAAAGCGAAATCCAGTCCGCAGGCATCGGCGGTAGATCACGCAAAATGGTTTCGGCAGGTTTTAACTGGGCTGCATCTGGAGCATCTAGTGCGCCATCTGGATCGCTTAAGGGCAACACGGCTAGGATTACCCCGACTCGTCGCCCTGTTCCAAAAGGCACAACCACCCGCAAACCCACATCATCCGTTGTAACATCCACTGGGGCAAGATAGTCAAAATTAACCGCCAGCGGGGCATCAATACCAACACGCAATCGCCACAAAACAGCCTGATTTTCAACGATTTTTTGCATGGCCTGCAGTTATCCCCGCGTTAGCGGATATTTCTTAACGGAGTTCTCTGCCAACCGCTGCAACGTGCTGATATTTATAGGCAAAGCGGCATTTGTGCGTTGTGGATAACTTTGTGGGTAAAAGACCCAAGGCAGCCGTCTTGACAGGTTAAAACCAGCCACAGCAGAGCCTTGCACTTGGGTCTTCCCATCCATCCGAATTACCGCCCTGCGCGCATCGCCCGGCCAACCGAGTGCACCGTGTCTACCAGCACCGATACATTCTCTGGTGGTGTAAATTGGCTAATACCATGTCCTAAATTAAAGACATGGCCCGTATTAGCCTGACCGAAGCTACGCAGGACTTTTTCTGCCTCACGCGCCACCGCTTCCGGCCCGGCACGCAGAATGGTTGGATCCAGATTCCCCTGCAGCGCTACGCGATCGCCTACACGGGCGCGTGCCTTACCAATATCAATCGTCCAGTCCAGACCCAGGCCGTCAGCACCGGTATCCGCCAAAGCCTCGAGCCACAAACCACCGCCCTTGGTAAAGACAATCGAAGGAATCCGTTCACCGTCCCAAGTCTTGTGCAAAGCAGCCACAATACGCTTCATGTAATTCAAAGAGAACTCATGAAAAGCTGATTCGGCCAGCGTGCCACCCCAGGAATCAAAAATCATCACCGCCTGGGCACCTGCTTCAATCTGTGCATTCAGGTACTGAATCACCGACTCAGTCGTGACCTCGAGAATCTTGTGCATCAGATCTGGCCGATCGTAAAGCATCGATTTGATCCGGGCGTAATCATCCGAAGCCCCGCCTTCAACCATATAACAGGCCAAAGTCCATGGGCTGCCTGAAAAACCGATCAGTGGCACGCTGTTATCCAGCGCTTTACGGATTTCAGCAACGGCATCAATCACGTAACGCAGCTGATCATGAGGGTCTGGCACGCACAGATTTCGAATTTCCCACTCATCGCGTAGTGGTCGCTCGAACTTAGGGCCTTCGCCTTCAGAAAAATATAATCCCAGGCCCATCGCATCCGGCACGGTGAGAATATCGGAAAAAAGAATCGCGGCGTCCAAGTCGTAGCGTGCCAGTGGTTGCAGCGTCACCTCACAGGCGTAAGCCGGGTTTTTACACAGACCCAGAAAGCTACCGGCGCGTTTACGCGTTTCCCGATATTCCGGCAGGTAACGGCCGGCCTGCCGCATTAGCCATACCGGGGTCGTTTCAGTGGGTTCCTTAAGCAAGGCACGCAAAAAAAGGTCATTACGAGGACGGGACACAATAACTCCAGACGATCTTATAAGTAGAAAAGATAAGAAAAATTAACTGCCGGAAACGTTATCTCTACGTTCCAGCGTAATACCCAGTTGTTTGAACTTGCGATACAAATGCGTACGCTCTAAGCCACTCTGCTCGGCAACACGCGTCATGTTGCCGCTACTACGAGAAATATGATGCGTTAGATACAGGCGCTCGAAAGCATCGCGCGCTTCTTTAAGCGGCATCGCATAAAACTCGGCGAGCGACCCTTCGGACTCGTCGTCAGACTTTTCTGCCATCGGCTCAGCGACAGAAAGCAATAGTCCATCGACATCCTGACGACTAATCGTTTCATCGAGCGCATTCAATGCCAGATTCTTCAAGGCCCCGAGCAGCGAACTCCATCCACCGTCCGAGCCACTCCAGTTTTTCTGGCGCAATACATTGAGCGCATCGGGTGCCATGTTGCGATGGGGCACATTGCCCTGTTCGCAGAGTAGCGTTAGCAATGCTGGCAAGAGCTCCGGCAAATCATTGGCAGATTCAGAGATGGCCGGCAGACCAACCCAGACATCACTGAGTCGGTTAACCAATGCAGCATCAACACCGCTCTCGATAATCGCGTCCGCTGAAACGCTACTCGCTACCACCAGCGTCAGACGGTACTTGGCAAGACGATCGAGCACAAAACTCAGATTCATCTGAGCCATACGACCAGCGCCATGTAGCTCGGGGAGAAACAGTACGCCACCAGCGTTCTGCTCCAGCATTTCCTGCGTAATAGCACGGCTTTCTTG
>JBJTFJ010000064.1:0-23408 GCA_046093345.1 Fluviibacter sp.
CAGAAGTTGAGCGGGTGCGGGGATTGATCACAGCCATATCGAAGGTTTCTCAAGGGGAATATGCGATGATTATAGGGTTGATCCACCTTAAAAATAGCTCAAAAACAAGATAACGAGTTTCCGTATGCAGACTTACCTGAACCTCATGCAACACGTGCTCGATCACGGCCACGTAAAAACCGATCGAACCGGTACCGGTACACGCTCGGTTTTCGGTTGGCAGATGCGTTTCGATCTCGAGGCAGGGTTTCCCGTACTCACTACCAAGAAACTCCATCTGCGTTCGATCATTCACGAATTGCTGTGGTTTCTACAGGGCAGCACCAACATTGCCTACCTCAAGGAACATGGTGTCTCGATCTGGGATGACTGGGCGGATGAAAATGGTGAACTCGGCCCGGTCTATGGCAAACAATGGCGTCGCTGGGAAACGGTTGTACCCGGTGAAACTGGCGAACCACCCACCATCCGGACGATCGACCAGATCACCCAGCTCGTAGAAGGCCTCAAGAACAACCCGGACTCGCGCCGCCATCTGGTGTGCGCCTGGAATCCGGGCGAGGTCGACCGCATGGCACTGCCACCCTGTCACGCACTGTTCCAGTTTTATGTTGCACCACCTGCTCCCGGTGATGCAGACCAGCGCCCACGTTTATCGTGTCAGCTCTACCAGCGTAGTGCCGACATCTTCCTTGGCGTGCCTTTCAACATCGCTTCCTACGCCCTGCTGACCATGATGATTGCCCAGGTTTGCGGCTATCGCCCCGGTGAATTTATTCACACCCTGGGCGATGCACACCTTTATAGCAACCATCTGGAACAGGCCAAGCTACAACTCAGCCGCGACATACGCACGCTACCCGTGATGCGCATCAACCCGGCGGTCAAAGATCTCTATGCCTTCCGTTTTGAAGACTTCACCCTGGAAGGCTATGACCCACATCCACATATCCCTGCACCGGTGGCCGTTTAACCGGATCGCATCATGAGCCAAGATATCACTCAAACGCCAGCATGGGCGCGCCTGAGCAAGGCGCGAGATCGCCTAGCAAAAACCCATTTGCGCGAACTCTTCGCTGCCAATCCTGAGCGTTTCAAAGACTTCTCCATCCGCACCAACGATCTGCTGCTTGATTTTTCCAAGCAGCGTCTGGATGGCGAAGTGCTCGATGCTCTGGTGACTCTGGCAGAAGACACCAATGTCGTCGGCTGGCGCGAACGTCTGTTCGCGGGCGAACAGATTAACGTCAGTGAAGAGCGTGCCGTTCTCCATCCCGCGCTGAGACACCTTGAAGAAACGCCTTTCCCTGCCTCAGGGCAAGACGTGATGCCAGATGTGCGTAAAGTGCGTTCCCAGATGGCTGCAATCGTCGAGCAATTACGCAGTGGCTCCTGGAAAGGCTATAGCGGCGAGACCATTCGTCACGTGGTCAACATTGGCATCGGTGGTTCGGACCTCGGCCCCAAGATGGCCACCCGCGCACTATCGGCTTTTGCTCACCCGGGGCTGCACGTCCATTACGTATCGAATCTGGATGGCGCGCATCTGGCACCGCTGCTCGAAACTCTGGACCCGCGAAGCACCTTGTTCATCATCGCCAGCAAAACATTTACGACGCAGGAAACGATGATCAACGCGGCCAGCGCACGCAACTGGATGCTGGCGCATACGGGATCTGAAGAGGCTCTGGCCAAGCATTTTGTGGCCGTTTCGGCGCACCCTGAACGGGCAGCCGAATTTGGCATCCCGCCCGCCCAGGTCCTTCCGATGTGGGATTGGGTAGGTGGTCGTTACTCACTATGGTCCGCGGTCGGCTTACCATTAGCAGTCAGCATCGGCATGAGCGGTTTTGAACGCCTGCTAGCCGGCGCCCAGGCCATGGATCAGCATTTCTGTCAGGCGCCGCTAAAAGAAAACCTACCCGTTCTGTTGGCGCTCCTCGGTATCTGGAACACCAATTTCCTGGGCGCACATACCTCGGCCATCGTTCCCTATAACGAATCACTGCGCCATCTGCCCGGCTATTTGCAACAACTGGAAATGGAATCCAACGGCAAGACCGTCAACCGTGATGGCCAGCCCCTCACCTGCCCGGCCAACCCCATCGTCTGGGGCGAGATTGGTGCCAATGGCCAACATGCCTTCTTCCAGCTGCTACATCAGGGCGGCTGGCTGGTACCCTGCGATTTCATCGCCACAGCACTCAGCGACTATCCGCTACCAGGCCACCAGGCACCTTTGCTGGCCAATTGTTTTGCACAGAGCGCGGCGCTGGCTTTCGGCAAAACCGAAGCCGAAGCCCGTCACGAGCTCGAAGCTGCAGGTCTATCGGCAGCACAGCGCGAAACCCTGTTGCCGCATAAAGTTTTTGCCGGCAACCAACCTTCGACGACACTGCTGTTACCGCGTCTGGATCCATACCATCTCGGTCTGTTGCTCGCGCTTTATGAGCACAAGGTATTTGTACAGGGTGTGATCTGGGGTATTAACTCATTCGACCAATGGGGCGTAGAGCTTGGCAAACAGCTTGCCTCGCGCGTGCTCCCCGTGCTCAACGGCGAAGCTGGCAAAGAAACTCTGGATGCCTCAACACGCGGCCTGATCGACTGGACACAAACAACCCATGGCTGAGACGACATTCCCGCAACTATCGATTATCGTTGCCATTGCCCGTAACGGGATTATCGGCTGCACCAACGAAGAAGGACGCGGTGCTTTGCCCTGGCATTTGCCCGAAGACCTGAAGCATTTCAAAGAAACGACCAATGGTCACCCGATTATCATGGGCCGCAAGACCTGGGAGTCTCTGGGGCGTCCGCTTCCTAACCGACGCAACATCGTCATCTCACGACAAGCGGAATACCCTGCAACAGGCGCAGAAGTCTTTTCATCCTTACCTGCGGCAATCGCCGCCATTGGAGAAGCGCCTGCGTTTATTATCGGTGGTGCCGAGCTCTATCGACAAGCATTGCCCCTCGCAGGACAACTCATTATTACGGAAGTCGGTCTTGATGCAGAAGGAGACACGCACTTCCCACCATTCGGTTTGGAATGGCAGGAAGCCTCACGCAATACGCACGTCAGTGCGTCGGGGATTCCGTATGCGCTGGTGCGCTATGTGCGCCCTGCGCGTGGTGCGTAAGCACCCCCTCCCATTTCGCCACAACGGCTGTCGCAATACCATTGCCCAGCACATTGGTCGCAGAACGCGCCATATCCAGGAAGTGATCAACACCCAGGATCAACAAAACCCCTGCCTCCGGGATATTAAAGTGTGCGAGGGTGGCAGCAATCACCACCAGCGATGCACGCGGCACACCGGCAATACCTTTAGACGTTACCATTAGCATCAGCAACATCAGGAACTGTTGCCCCAGGCTCATCTCGATGCCGTACACCTGTGCAATAAACAAGGTGGCAAACGTGCAGTACATCATCGAGCCATCAAGATTGAATGAGTAACCCACAGGCAACACAAACGAAGCAATCTTGTTTGGCGCGCCAAATCGCTCGACCTGTTCCAGTGTTTTCGGATACGCCGCTTCAGAGCTGGCCGTCGTGAAAGCCAGCACCAGAGGCTGACGCAGCATGGCCACTAGTTTCAGCACGGATTTACCAAGAACCAGGGAGCCAGCCAGAATGATCACTAGCCAAAGCGTCAGGATCGACCCATAAAACGCCAGCATGAATTTGGCATAAGTTCCCAGAATCCCCAAACCATTTTTAGCGATGACTGCGGATACTGCCGCAAAGACAGCCACAGGCGCAAACTTCATCACCATCGTAGTAATGCGCAGCATCACATGCGACAACATATCCAGATTACGGAAGAACTCTTCCGCGCGCGGACCAAGATGCGCCCCGGCCAGACCAAAAAATACCGCGAACACCACAATCTGCAGAATTTCATTCTTGGCCATGGCATCCATAATGCTTACCGGAAACACATGGTTCAGGAAGTTCTTAAGGCCGGTGCCAGACTGGGTAATGCCGCTGCTCGCCGTCACTTCCGGCACCGGCAGATTAACGCCAATGCCAGGCTCTAACAGATGCACCATCAACAAGCCGAGCAGCAGTGACACAAAGGACATGGTTAGAAACCAGCCAAAGGTTTTCATGCCCACCCGTCCAATGGTTTTAGAGTCACCCATGCTGGCAATCCCAACAGCCAATGTTGCAAACACCAGCGGTGCGATGATCATCTTGATCATGCGCAAAAAAATGTCCGTTAGTAACGAAATGTTGTCTGCATACTGCAACGAAAACCCGGACTCAGTCCCCCAGCTATGAACCGCTGCACCGGAAAAAATACCGAGAACCAGGGCACCGATAATAAATTGCGTTAGACGTTTAGATTCCATGATGCTCTGTGTAATTAATCGGGCAAACCCGGGTGTGTCAGCACATCTGGGCGCAAGACGCGCTCCAGCGTTTCTTTATCAAGCAAACCCAGTTCCAGAACAAGATCTGCCACAGGACGATTTTCAGCCAATGCACGTTTGGCAACCAGCGTCGCATTCTCATAGCCAATATAAGGATTGAGTGCGGTCGCCAGCCCGGCAGAAGTTCGCACACGTTCAGCCAGTAACGGTAAATTTGCCGTAATGCCTCGCACACAATGGGCGGTTAATGTCCGACACGCGGCTGCCAGATGCTCAACGCTTTTAAACAGGCTGTGGGCAATAATTGGTTCAAACGCGTTCAACTGCAGCTGCCCTGCTTCAGCAGCCATCGTGATCGTGACGTCATTACCAATCACTTCGAACGCCACCTGATTCACGACTTCCGGAATCACCGGATTCACCTTACCCGGCATGATCGACGAACCTGCTGCCCGTGGCGGCAAGCGGATTTCATTGAGGCCTGCCTGCGGGCCACTCGACAGCAGTCGGAGATCATTACAGGTTTTCGAAAGCTTTACTGCAACACGTTTAAGCACGCCGGATAACTGAACGAAAGCGCCACAATCCTGCGTGGCTTCGATAAGATTCGGTGAGCTAACCAAAGCCAAGCCTGACAATGCACTCAGACGGGCTGTTGCCAGTGGTGCATAACGCACATCCGTATTAATACCGGTGCCAATAGCTGTTGCACCTAGGTTTACCTCTCGAATCAATGAAATCGCTTCACGCAGGCGAGACTCATCTTCTTCAAGCATCACCGCGTAGGTAGAGAATTCCTGACCCAGGGTCATCGGGACGGCATCTTGCAATTGCGTCCGACCGATTTTTAGCACTGCTTTAAACTGTTCGGCTTTTTCTGCGAAAGCCTCACGCAGGCCAGCCATCGCCGACAGCAACTCCCCGATCGCCAGGCAAGTCGCCACACGCAGCGCCGTTGGATATACGTCGTTCGTACTCTGCGACATATTCACATCATTAATCGGATGCATGAACTGATACTCGCCTTTGGCATGCCCCATGCGCTCAAGCGCCCGGTTGGCAATCACTTCATTGGCATTCATATTGGTCGATGTGCCTGCACCCCCCTGAATGACATCGACCACAAACTGATCGTGCAATTGGCCTTCGAGAATGTCGGAACAAGCACCAACAATGGCTTCCGCCTTATCCTTGGGTAAGTGTCCAATGCTCGCATTAGCTTCTGCGGCTGCCTGCTTCACCAGAGCCAGAGCACGTACCAGACTCGTGTAGGTGCCAATGGTCTTCCCCGTGATCGGGTAGTTTTCAATGGCACGAAGCGTATGGATCCCCCAGAATGCGTCAGCAGGAATCTCGGCTTCCCCAAGCAAATCATGCTCGATACGAAACAGGCACATCACGTACTCCTTGGATCAGAACTCCAGGTTAGGCGATAGATGAAATAATGCCTTCCCGAGGTTTAGCGGACACAGTCCACATAGTAGGCTGTCTTTCCGTCCGTTTCGCCCTTCACGAGGCCATGGACATCCGTCTCAAACCCAGGGAAGCGCTCATTAAATTCGCGCGCGAATTGCAAGTAGTTGACGATCGTTTTATTAAACCGTTCGCCCGGAATCAGTAACGGAATACCTGGTGGATATGGCGTTACCAGCATCGCCGTAATACGGCCTTCCAGATCGTCGATCGCCACGCGTTCAATTTCACGGTGCGCCATCTTGGCGAATGCGTCGGCTGGACGCATCGCCGGCACCATGTCCGACAGATACATTTCGGTCGTCAGACGCGCTACATCGTTCGCTTTATACACATCGTGAATCTGCTGACACAGGTCGCGTAGGCCCACGCGTTCGTAACGTGGATGTTTCTGACAGAACTCTGGCAGCACCTTCCACAACGGCTGGTTCTT
The DNA here is from genome assembly GCA_046093345.1 of Fluviibacter sp. Lineage (GTDB taxonomy): Bacteria > Pseudomonadota > Gammaproteobacteria > Burkholderiales > Rhodocyclaceae > Fluviibacter. The sequence continues at coordinate 6,290 of JBJTFJ010000064.1, forward strand.
GTCGTAATCATCTTTGAACTGCTGCAACTCTGTCACCATCGTGTTCCAACGACCCTTGGTGATACCAATGGTAAACATAATGAAGAACGAATACAGGCCGCACTTTTCAACGATGACGCCATGCTCGGCCAGATACTTGGTCACGATCGCAGCCGGGATACCGATATCTTCCGAGAAGGCACCATCTACATCCAGCCCCGGCGTAATGATCGTTGCCTTGATCGGGTCCAACATATTGAAGCCGTCAGCCAGTTGACCAAAGCCATGCCAACGCTCGCCCGGTTTCAACATCCAGGCCTCGCGCTCTTCAATGCCCTCTTCCGAGAGGTCGTCTGGCCCCCAGACCTTGAACCACCAGCCTTCGCCCCATTCTTCGTCGACCTTGCGCATGGCGCGGCGGAAGTCGAGGGCTTCGGCGATCGACTCTTCTACCAGTGCCGGCCCACCCGGTTCTTCCATCATGGCCGCGGCCACATCACACGAGGCGATAATCGCGTACTGCGGCGATGTTGATGTGTGCATTAGATAGGCTTCATTAAAGACATCGCGATCCAGTTTGCGATCATCGGAATCCTGCACCAGGATCTGCGAGGCCTGGCTCAGACCGGCCAGCAGCTTGTGTGTCGATTGTGTCGAAAAGACCATCGATTCTTTACAGCGTGGACGATCCGCACCGATGGCGTGATAGTCACCGTAGAAATCATGGAAGGCGGCATGCGGCAACCAGGCTTCATCAAAATGCAGCGTATCGATCTTGCCGTCGAGCATCTCTTTAATTTCTTCAACGTTGTAGAGAATACCGTCGTAAGTTGATTGCGTAATCGTTAGCACACGTGGCTTGGCATTCTTGTCCGCAATGAATGGATTGGCGGCGATTTTTTTCTGGATGCTTTCCCAAGAAAACTCGCTCTTCGGAATCGGGCCGATAATGCCAAAGTTATTACGCGTTGGCATCAGGAATACAGGGATAGCGCCCGTCATAATGATCGAGTGCAGAATCGACTTATGACAATTGCGGTCAACGACCACGATATCGCCCGGGGCTACCGTCGAGTGCCAGACGATCTTGTTTGAGGTCGATGTGCCATTAGTAACAAAGTACAGATGGTCACAATTGAAGATACGCGCGGCATTGCGCTCTGATGCTGCTACAGGGCCCGTGTGATCGAGCAGTTGGCCGAGTTCTTCCACTGCGTTACACACATCGGCACGCAACATGTTCTCACCAAAAAACTGGTGGAACATCTGACCAACAGGGCTCTTCAGAAAAGCAACGCCACCTGAGTGTCCCGGGCAATGCCATGAGTAGGAACCATCGGCCGCGTAGTGCGTTAGGGCACGAAAGAATGGCGGTGGCAATGAATCCAGATAGGCTTTTGATTCGCGCACGACATTACGCGCAATAAACTCTGGCGTGTCTTCGTACATGTGAATAAAGCCATGCAGCTCGCGCAGAATGTCATTCGGAATATGACGAGATGTGCGGGTTTCACCGTGCAGGAAAATCGGGATATCTGCATTCTTGTAGCGAATCTCTTCAACAAACGCCCGCAAATCGGCAATGGTTTGCTCTTCATCGTTGAGCAGCTCTTCATCATCCACTGACAGAATGAAGGCTGAAGCACGGCTTTGTTGTTGCGCAAACGAGCTCAGGTCGCCATAGCTGGTCACACCCAGCACTTCCATGCCTTCCTTTTCGATTGCCTCCGCCAGCGCGCGAATACCTAAACCCGACGCGTTTTCAGAGCGGAAATCTTCGTCAATGATGATGATCGGAAAATGGAACTTCATGACAGCGGCTCCTCAGCCTAAAAGGAAACACCGCGTGCAGGCATCAGCCAAAGCACGCGGCGCGATAACGACAGACTCGTTGAGTCTAATGCTTTAAATTTTCGGGAGTGTGACACCGACCTGACCCTGGTATTTACCACCACGATCTTTGTACGAGGTTTCGCACACTTCATCCGATTCGAAGAACAATACCTGAGCACAACCTTCGCCCGCATAAATTTTGGCAGGGAGTGGCGTCGTATTCGAAAACTCCAGCGTCACGTAGCCTTCCCACTCGGGTTCAAATGGCGTCACGTTAACAATGATGCCGCAGCGGGCATAGGTGCTCTTGCCCAGACAGACGGTCAGCACACTACGTGGAATACGGAAGTACTCCACCGTACGTGCCAGCGCAAAAGAATTCGGCGGAATAATGCAGACATCGGATTCGATTTCCACGAAAGATTTCGGATCGAAGGCTTTCGGATCAACCACGGTGCTGTTGATGTTGGTGAATACCTTGAACTCGCGAGCACAGCGGATGTCGTAACCGTAGCTGGAGGTACCATAGGAAACGATCTTCTGACCATTCACTTCACGCACGAGATCCGGTGAAAACGGCTCAATCATGCCCTCTTGCTCGGCCATGCGACGGATCCACTTATCAGACTTGATGCTCATACCAGCTCCAACACTCTCCCCGGTGGGGATTCAGTTCATAAAGGGTTCTCAAATTTGGCAGAAATTGTACCGCGACCAAAGCAAAATCAGGGCAAATCGGCTTATTCAATGACGATTTTGGGGAATTTATGACTCATATCCCTGGCTCTGGCCGCAACACTCCCGGCAACCTTGAGCGCAATGTCCAGATACAACTGGCTAATGGCGCAATCCGGATCAGCCGCCACAATTGGCTGCCCAGCATCTAAACCCACCCGAATCTGCAGATCCAGCGGCAACTTGCCCAACAGGGGTACCTGATAATCCGTTCCCAGGGCTGCACCGCCCCCTTCACCAAATATCGGTTCTGCATGACCGCAATTACTGCAAATATGCACTGACATGTTTTCAACAATACCGAGAATCGGCACACCGACTTTCTCGAACATACGTATACCCTTGCGGGCATCCAACAGCGCAATATCCTGAGGTGTCGTCACAATCACCGACCCCGTGACCGGCACCTTTTGCGCCAGAGTCAGCTGGATATCTCCCGTGCCCGGCGGCATATCGACAACCAAATAGTCCAGATCACCCCATAGCGTATCGCGCAACAATTGCTCCAGTGCAGAAGTGACCATTGGGCCACGCCAGACCATTGGCGACTCGGCATCCACCAGAAATCCGATAGACATCAGGGCAAGACCATGTGCGCGCAACGCCTCAATGTGTTTGCCATCCGGGGAATGCGGTTGTTGACCGCCGATGCCCAGCATCTGCGGTATGGATGGACCATAGATATCGGCATCCAGCAAACCCACTTTGGCCCCATGCTTCGACAAAGCCAGTGCTAGATTCACGGCCGTACTACTCTTACCCACGCCGCCCTTACCAGAGGCGACTGCGATGAGATTTTTAACGCCTTTGAGCAAAGGCAGATTGCGTTGCACCACGTGTGATTCGATCTGGCTATGCACTTCCACCTTGATGCTTACACTACCCAGTGCGCCCAGCGCCGACTTAATGTGTGACTCAACCGATGCAGCGGCCAATACCGATGGGTAACCCACCGTAACGCGCACCGTCAGCACACCATCCCGTAACGCTAAGGCACCAGCAACCTGATTCGCAGCCCAGTAGGGCTTTTCCGTTACCGGGTCAATCAAGCCCGACAGAATGTCACCGGCCTGCGCTAGCAGCGCCTGTTGATCAGAAGCACTCATAAGAACTCCGTTGTATGAAGGGGAACTCGTGGTTTTCACCTACTTGGGATAAAAACTCTCCTTTTAGGCAATTTTACGCCGTATCAACCTGTAAATTCGTTAAAAATGCCTGCCAATGCATGCCGATCGGCTAAAATTGCGCCCATGAAACGTACTCTGCTCGTCACTTCCGCGCTGCCCTACGCTAACGGGGCCATCCACCTGGGCCATCTGGTTGAATATATTCAGACCGATATCTGGGTGCGCTTTCAAAAGCTCATCGGCAACCAGGCCACCTATGTCTGCGCCGATGATACGCATGGCACACCCATCATGCTGCGTGCCCAGAATGAAGGCATCGCACCAGAGGCGCTAATTGCTCGCGTACATCAGGAACACTTGCGTGATTTCACCGGCTTTAACATCGCCTTCGATCTGTATCACTCCACACACAGCGACGAAAACCGCGAATGCGCCGAAACGATCTACCGTAATCTACGCGATGCCGGCTTGATCGATGTGCGCGAGATCGAGCAGTACTACGATGAAGAAAAGGGCATGTTCCTGCCGGATCGCTTCATCAAAGGCGAATGTCCTAAATGTGGTGCCGCTGATCAATACGGCGACAACTGCGAATCCTGCGGTGCCGCCTACACACCGTCGGAACTCAAGAATCCACGCTCGGCTGTGTCGGGCAGTGTCCCGGTACTGAAGCCCTCACAGCATTATTTCTTCAAACTGTCTGACCCACGTTGCCAACAGTTTCTGCGCGATTTCACCCGTAGCGCCCCAGACGGCATCCCCGTCCTGCAACACGAAGCCGCCAACAAAATGCAGGAATGGCTGGGCGCCGCCGGCGAGAACAAACTCAGCGACTGGGACATCTCGCGTGACGCGCCGTATTTCGGCTTTGCCATCCCCGATGCACCGGGCAAATACTTTTACGTGTGGCTTGATGCCCCAATCGGCTACATGGGTGCCTTTAAAGCGCTCGCCAAAAAGGAAGGCCTCGATTTCGACGCCTACTGGAAGCCCGATGCCAAAACCGAACTGATTCACTTCATCGGCAAAGACATTCTCTACTTCCATGCACTGTTCTGGCCCGCCATGCTGCATGAAGGCGGCTTCCGCGTACCCACCCGCATCTGTGCGCACGGTTTCCTGACCGTCGATGGCGCCAAGATGTCTAAATCGCGCGGCACATTCATTACTGCCGAGAGCTATCTGCAGCAGAAGCTGAATCCGGAATGGTTGCGTTACTACTTTGCCAGCAAGCTTAACGGCACCATGGAAGACATCGACCTCAACCTCGATGACTTCATTGCCAAGGTCAACAGTGATCTGGTCGGCAAATACGTCAACATCGCCAGCCGTTGTGCCGGATTTATCAAAAAGCAATTCGAAGGGGCGCTCGGCCAAACAGATCGTGCCGTATTTGACCGCATCATTACAGACGAAGCCCTGGCCGAAGTAGCTGCAGCCATGGAAGCCCGCGATAGCGCTCGCGCCATGCGTCAGATCATGCATCTGGCCGATGAGGCCAACCTCTACGTCAACGACAAACAGCCCTGGTTACTGGCCAAGGACCCGGAACAGCGCGAGCAGCTCCATGTTGTAGCGACAACGGCACTCAACCTGTTCCGCAGCCTTTCTGTTCTGCTGAAGCCTGTACTACCGGCCGTTGCCAACCAGATCGAAACCTTCTTTAATGGCGCACCACTCACCTGGGCAGATGCCCGCCAGCCTTTGCCGGCCGGCCACCGCATCAACGACTATAGCCATTTGATGAACCGGATCGAGCGACCCATGGTCGACGCCCTCATCGCGGCGAACGCATCATCCCTACAAAGCAGCGAAGCCCCCAAGGCCGACAAACAAACCGAGAAGAAAGCAAACAAAGCCGTGGATCAAAAACCGGAAGCCAATGCAAACGCTGAAGGCGCACACATCAGCATCGACGACTTCACTAAAGTCGATCTGCGCATTGCCAAAATCGTCAATGCCGAACACGTCGAAGGCGCCGACAAACTGATCCGCCTGCAGCTGGATATTGGCGAAACCGAAAACGATCAGCCAAAGTATCGCCAGGTCTTCGCCGGCATCAAATCAGCCTATGACCCAGCCCAACTGGTCGGTCGCCTCACTGTAATGGTTGCCAACCTCGCCCCGCGCAAGATGAAGTTCGGCCTATCCGAGGGCATGGTTCTAGCGGCCTCCGACACCGAAGGCAACCAGCCCGGCCTTTATATCCTGAGCCCGGATTCTGGGGCACAGGCTGGCATGCGCGTTAAATAACCGGTTACACTATAGGGAATTTAAGCGCCCTCACAAACACAAAAAGACCGGGTGCGCATCAAATCGCACCGGGGAGGGTGTATGAGCGAGGCAGAGATCACGGGATCTAATCGGCCGGCAGAGGCTATGGGTAAATCAACGGGCAAATATCCGCTGGCCCGCTTTCATCCCAAGCTACTCGACTGCCTCAAAGATTACACACCGGAACAACTCGCCAAAGACGCCGCGGCTGGCGTGACTGTTGGCGTCCTGGCGCTGCCGCTGGCCATTGCTTTTGCCATTGCTTCCGGTTGCTCGCCTACCGCAGGCATCTGGACGGCCATTGTTGCCGGCTTCATCATCTCGCTACTGGGTGGCTCCCGCGTACAGATCGGCGGCCCCACTGGCGCCTTTATCCCCATTGTTTTCGGCATCGTCAGCATTTACGGTTTTCAGAACCTGATGGTTGCCACCATGATCGCGGGCATTCTGCTCTTTGTCATGGGCCTCACTAAAATGGGGGTGCTGATCCGCTTTATTCCGATCAGTGTGGTTATCGGCTTTACCAATGGCATTGCCGTTGTCATTTTCATGAGCCAGATCAAAGACTTCTTTGGGCTCAACATCCCGAACATGCCCGCTGAGTTCTTCGAGCGCATGGAAACACTCTGGATACATGCAGGGACCATGCAGACACCCACCGTCATCATGTCAGCCCTATCGCTCGTTGCCCTCATCCTGTGGAACAAGCAAGCCGGCAAATGGATACCCGCATTGGGCAAGATTCCCGGCCCGCTGGCTTTGCTGCTTGTAGCAACAGGCTTACAGGCCGCATTCTCTTTTCCGGTGGAAACCATCGGCTCTAAATTTGGCGGCATCCCACAGGATATTCCCGCACTGGCACTGCCTACATTCTCCCTGTCGACACTGAATCAACTGATTCAACCGGCTATAGCTATCGCACTGCTCGGCGCCATCGAATCCCTGCTCTCTGCCCGCGTCGCCGACGCCGCCATCGATGATCGCCACGACCCGAACCAGGAACTCATGGCACAAGGCCTGGCCAACATTGTGGCGCCCCTGTTTGGTGGCTTCGCCGCAACCGGTGCTATCGCCCGCACCTCGACGAACGTCCGCGCCGGCGGTCGATCACCTTTTTCTGGGATCTTTCATTCCCTGACCTTGTTGCTCGTCGTCGTCATCGCAGCCCCTGCCGCCGTCTACGTACCTCTACCAGCGCTTTCTGCGATTCTGATGCTGGTGGCCTGGAACATGGGGGAATGGCATGAGTTTGCCATTCTGAAGCGCTACCCGATGCCTTATCGGATCATTCTCGTATCTACCTTTATCGTCACCGTCGTATTTGATCTAACGCTGGCCGTAGAGTTGGGCATGATTCTGGCCTGCCTGTTCTATCTCTATCGGATGTCTGATCTCACTCAGATCGAACGCATTCCACTTGAAGCCTATTACGGTTCAGGCGCGTTAAACGATGAATCAGGTGAATCGCGCATTGCTGCCTACAAGATTTATGGTTCGCTCTTCTTTGCGTCGATCGGCAAACTGGAAGCACTGGTGGCAGATCCAACCCATCACACCCGCATCCTCATTCTCGACATGTCTAAAACCGTCTCACTCGACACGACCGGCCTCGACATTCTGCAAACATTGAACCGCACCCTGAACAAACAAGGTGGCCAGCTCATCATTTGTAGTCTCAATGATCAGCCGGCAACCATGATCGATCGTTCAGGTTTTGCCGAGAGCTTAGGCCCACGGGGCATCAGTCACAGCCTGACGGACGCGCTGCTGCGCGCCCAGCTGATAATCCAGTCGGACCCGGTCGCTACCGAGCAAGCTGCGTAAGCCATCAATGAGGTCGGTATCGGGTCGCACGCGCAACCCGTTACCCACTTCCAGAACCGCTTCTGCCGCACCATTGCTATAGCGCAACACAACCGGGCAACCACGGCCGCCTGATGCCGGCTCTGCTAACTGCGCAAACGGCTGCAACAGATCGTACAAGCGACGCACGCCACCCAGCGAACGAATATCCAGACCGCGCAGATCCAGTTCGAGCCCTTGCGCCCACTGCGCACGCGCTTCGTTAAACGTCATCAGACGATCAACACCCAACTTCAATGCATCGCGGAATTCGTCACGGCTGACCTTGCCCTCAACAAGCAACAATTCATCCATTCGCAACTTATGCCGCTGAGCGTCAAATAGTTCGCTAAACACCGCCGCCTCAATTCGGCCATCCCCATCATCCAGGGTCACGAACGCCATCTTGCCCCGGCGCGTCATCTGCGTACGCACGTCCGTTACGATGCCAGCGACCAGGGTAGCGTCTCTACCCGCTTCCAGCCGACTAATCGGCGTCTGGCACATCGGGCGAACTTCCGCACGCACGATATCGAATGGATGCGCCGAGAAAAAGAAACCCAATGCGGCTTTTTCTTCGATCAAGCGCTGCCGGTCTGTCCAGCGAGGATAGCTTTGTGCATCACCGCCACCCGAGGCTGGCTTTACCTGCGGCGCAGATAGATCATCCATACCAAAGAGGCTGTTCTGGTGTGCATTCGCCGCCGTCTGCTCCGCCGTTTCTACAGCCAGCGCCACTTGTGACAACACACGCGAACGCTCTGCATCGAGTGCATCAAAAGCACCGGCACGCACCAGCGCCTCCATCGCACGCCGATTCACAATCCGCCGGTCAACGCGCTGACAGAAATCGAAGATATCTTTAAACGGGCCACCGCTATTACGCGCTGCGATGATGGCATTAACCGCATTCTCACCCGTACCCTTCACCGCCCCGAGACCATAACGAATGGTCTTCGGATCGACAGGTGCGAAACGGAATTCGGAATGATTCACATCGGGGCCAAGAATCGTCAGTCCATTCGCCTTAGCGTCGTCATGGAAAATCTTCACCGTATCGGTGCTATCCATATCCGATGACAAGGTTGCAGCCATGAATGCTGCTGCATGGTGAGCTTTGAGCCAGGCCGTGTGATACGTCACCACGGCATATGCTGCGGTATGTGACTTGTTGAACCCGTACTCGGCAAACTTTTCCATCAGATCGAAAAGCTGCATCGCCAGGCGCTCATCAATCGCGCTCTGCTTGGCCCCCTCGCGGAAGATATCGCGATGCTCGGCCATCTCTTCGGGTTTTTTCTTACCCATTGCCCGGCGCAACATATCTGCAGCACCCAGCGTATAACGACCGATCAGCTGGGAGATCTGCATCACCTGTTCCTGATAGACGATAACGCCGTAGGTCGGTGTCAGGCAGGCTTTGAGCGACTCATGGAAATAGTCGATCTTCTGCAAACCCTTTTTACGCAGAATAAAGTCGTCCACCATCCCCGAGCCCAACGGGCCCGGACGGTAGAGTGCCAGCACAGCAATAATGTCTTCGAAGCGATCTGGAGCCAGCTTCTTGAGCAGCTTCTTCATGCCCTCCGATTCCACCTGGAAGATGGCGGTGGTGTTGGCATCTTTAAGAATCTGGTAGGCCTTCGGATCGTCAAAGGCCAGCGCATTCAAATCCGGGCGCTCGCCCGTCAGACGCGCCACATAATCGAGCGCCAACTCGATAATCGTCAGGTTACGCAAGCCCAGAAAGTCGAACTTCACCAGACCCACTTTTTCTACATCATCTTTATCGTACTGACTAACAACCGAATCGCCCCCCGGTTGCGTATAGAGCGGACAGAAATCGGTGAGCTTGCCCGGCGCAATCAACACACCACCAGCGTGCATGCCCACGTTACGTGTTAGATCTTCCAGCTTATTGGCCAGCGTAAAGAGTTCTTTAACTTCTTCTTCGCGCTCATAACGTTCCTGCAATTGCGGCTCAGCGGATAGCGCTTCGGCCAGCGATACCGGTCGGTTCTGCACAACCGGAATCAGCTTCGATAGCTGGTCACAAAAATTGTAGGGCAAATCAAGAACGCGGCCCGCATCGCGAATCACCGCCTTGGAAGACATCGTGCCAAAGGTCGCAATCTGCGATACGGCATCAGCACCGTACTTCTCACGTACGTATTCAATTACCTTCCAGCGATTGTCCTGACAGAAATCGATATCAAAGTCAGGCATCGAAACGCGTTCCGGATTCAGAAAGCGCTCGAACAGCAAGGCGTACGCCAGCGGATCCAGATCGGTAATGCCCAGCGAATAAGCCACCAGCGAACCCGCACCAGAACCCCGACCCGGCCCAACCGGCACGCCATTATTTTTCGCCCAGTTAATGAAGTCGGCCACGATCAGGAAGTAACCCGGGAACCCCATCTGGATAATCGTTTTACACTCGAAATCCAGACGATCGTCATATTCCGCCTGCCGTGCTGCCCGGACCGTTTCATCCGGATAAAGTTGCTGCATGCGACGCGCCAATCCGCGGCGGGCTTCAGCCACCAGAAACTCATCCAGACCCTCGCCATTCGGTGTTGGGAAGTCTGGCAGAAAGCTCTTGCCTAGCGTGAGCGTCACGTTACACCGCCGCGCCACTTCAAAGCTATTTGTCAGTGCCTGCGGCAAGTCTGAAAAACGCTCGGCCATATCGGCGCGCGTTTGAAAATACTGTTGCTCGGTAAAAACACGGGGGCGACGTTTATCTGCAAGGGTATAACCCGTAGCAATACAGACGCGTGCATCATGCGCACGGAAATCATCACGATCAATAAACTGCACTGGATGCGTTGCTACCAATGGCACATCCACATCCAGCGATAACAACGCCGTTTGTGTCACCAGCGTTTCTTCATCCGGGTGACCGTAACGCTGCACCTCCAGGTAGTAGCCGTTGCCAAACCGTTTCTTCCACGCCGATGCTCTCAGCGTTGCTTCATCCAGCCGCCCTTGCAGAATGGCTTTACCAACATCACCTTCCGCGGCACCCGACAATGCAATGAGGCCATCACAGCCCACCTCGTCAAACCAAACCGGGTCGAGCACCACCCGTTCACGGCGGCCTTGTATCAGCGCGCCACGGCTCAGCAATTCGCAGAGCTGACGATAACCTTCATTATTCCGACATAACAGCAGCAAACGCGATGCGTCATCAGGTTCCTGTGGATCGCCTGCCCAGATATCGGCACCGAGCAGCGGTTTCACACCTGCTTTACGCGCAGCCTGATAAAACTTAACCAGGCCAAAGGCATTGCCTAGATCAGTCAATGCCAGCGCTGGCTGTCCATCGTCGCGTGCGCGCGCCACGGCCTTGTCGATACGAACGATACCGTCCGTAATCGAATACTCGGAATGCAGGCGAAGGTGAACGAAATCAGGCAACATCAAATACCGCACATCCGGTTAACCCGGCAGCTCGATTCCCTTCAAACGACGATAGGCAGAGACTGCGTACGAATCGGTCATCCCTGCAATCATGTCGGCCACCTGCAACAGTCGCAGGTAATTACTCTCGCCGGCCATTTGATCAAAATCCGCCGGCAACAGATTGGCCCAGACACGATTGCGCGCAGTCTGTGGGCCACAAGCGCCATCGACGTAACCATCCAGCAAGCCGCTAATGACTTCATAACCCGCCGCCATCACTTCCATCACCTGTCGCGCGTTATAAATCTGTTCTTCGGCAACTTTGCGCACTTTCTGCAAGCTCTCGCCGACTGGCGAGACATCAAACAACGCATGATCAAAACTGCCATCCAGAATGGCCGCTTCGTTTTCCAGGAAGATCCGTGCGGCTTCATCTACCAGACGACCAATCGCGCGAGCGCGCAGATACTCAATGCGGCGTTTTGGGTCTTCCAGATGCTTCAATCTCGAAGCGGCTTCTATGCCGCCTGCCAGATCGAGCAGTAGCTCCTCCGCTTGTTCTGGTGACACGCAGCCCTGCTGAACCCCATCTTCAATATCCACCACCAGATAACAGGTGTCATCGGCTGCCTCCACCAGAAAGGTCAGCGGGTGGCGGAACCAGGCGCCTGCCGCGCGCGGGATCAACCCAACGGTCTCGGCCACTTCGGCAAACAACCCGGCTTCTGCCTGAAAGTAACCAAACTTGCGGGCACTTTTACCCGATAACGGTTCGACCAGATGCGAGCGGCGCGGATATTTGGCAAACGTGGCCAGAACCGCACAGGTTAATTGCAAGCCACCCGGGTTTGTCGGATTCTGCAAGTGCGTCAGAATGCGAAAGCCCTGTGCGTTACCTTCGTAATTCAACAAATCGGCACGTTGATCCGGATCTAATCCGGCAAGGTAAGCGCTAGGTGAGGCGAACCAGGCCCGCATGGCATCTTCACCGGCATGCCCGAAGGGCGGGTTGCCAATATCGTGCGCCAGGCAAGCGGCGGCCACCACCGCACCAAAATCTGATGGGTGCACTTCAGGCGCCAAGCCATGACGATCAACAATAGCCCGACCGACCATGGCCCCCAACGAGCGCCCCACACAGGACGCTTCCAGACTATGCGTCAAACGTGTGCGCACGTAATCGCTTTGTGCCAACGGAAAGACCTGTGTTTTGTCCTTCAGACGCCGCAGTGCTGATGTAAAAACAATACGGTCGTAATCCTGCTGAAAACGGCTGCGATCGGGTGAATGCCCAACGGCATGCTCCGTACTCGCACCGAGCCGCTCTGGAGAAAGTAGCTTTAGCCAACGCTCCTGCGTATTCATCATGCTGCCTCCAGCTTGGCATAAGCCAAGGCAAGCCATTTGGTGCCTGCCTGACCAAACCGCACCTGCACACGCGCTTCATCACCCCGGCCTTCTGCCGCCAGAATGACGCCCGCACCAAACTTGGCATGCACCACGCTCTGGCCCACATGGAAACCTCCGGCACTTTCTACAGCACCTGCGGCGCGCGCCGAAACACGTGTCGCCATATCAACCGATGGGGCTTCAGACCAACCCGTGCTGTAGCTGCCAGCAGACCAGGCAGGCACGGTATTAATGCGCTGTAAAAGCGCTTCAGGTAATTCATCGAAAAAGGACGACGGCAGACAATAACGCGTCTGCCCATGCAACATTCGGGTTTGCGCGTGACACAGATACAAACGCTGTCGCGCACGGGTAATGGCCACATACATCAGGCGACGTTCTTCTTCTAGGCCATCGCGTGCCATCATGGCATTCTCATGCGGGAACAAGCCCTGCTCCAGCCCCACAATAAACACCGCCGAAAACTCCAGACCCTTAGCCGAATGCACCGTCATCAGTTGCACGGCTTCGTCCTGATCGCCGGCCTGGTGCTCACCCGCTTCTAACGCAGCGTGTGCCAGAAAGTCGGCCAGCAAACTGGTGGCTTCACCGGTCTCCCGATCGATGTTGTGCACCGCTTCCGGATCATCAGCAAAAGTTGCCGCTGCATTCACCAGTTCTTCCAGGTTTTCCAGGCGATCCTGTCCATCTTTTTCTGCCTGGTAATGCTGACGCAATCCGGAGCGATCCAGTAGATGATCAATCACCTCGGGCAAGCTCAGACCCGTTGTTTCTGTTCGCAAACCTTCGATCAAACGGATGAACTGGCCAACGGCCGTTCCTGCTTTACCCGTTAGACTCGCCGCTGCGTTATAAAGGCTGCTATTTAGCTGGCGCGCCTCAACCTGTAACGCCTCCAGGCTGCGCGCACCAATGCCGCGCGTCGGGAAATTCACCACGCGCAGGAATGCCGTATCGTCATCCTGATTGGCTATCAAACGCAGATAAGCCAGGGCGTGTTTCACTTCCTGGCGTTCAAAGAATCGCAAACCGCCATACACACGGTAGGCAATACCTGCTTGAAATAGCGCATGCTCCAGAACGCGCGACTGCGCATTTGAGCGATACAGCAGTGCCATCTGATGACGCGGCAAACCTTCACGCGTCAACTCTTTGATTTCATCAACAATGTATCGGGCTTCATCCAGATCAGATACACCCTGAAAAACGCGAATCAGCTCGCCCTCTCCAGCATCTGTCCAGAGGTTTTTACCCAAGCGGTCTGCATTATTAGTAATGAGCGCGTTCGCGGCCGTCAGGATGTTGCCGTGTGAGCGGTAGTTCTGCTCCAGGCGAATCACATTGCCCTTGGCGTAATTGCGCTCAAAGGCCCGCATATTGGCAACATCCGCACCGCGGAACGCGTAGATAGACTGGTCATCGTCGCCCACGGCAAAAATCACCGTTTGTGGCCCACACAACAACTGTAGCCAGGCGTACTGCAGCGGATTCGTATCCTGAAACTCATCCACCAGAATATGACGGAACCGCTGTTGATAATGCACCCGCAGCGCTTCGTCCTGTTGCAGCAATTCATAAGCGCGCAGCAGCAGCTCTGCAAAATCCACCGCCCCTTCACGCTGGCATTGCGCTTCGTATTCGGCGTAAATCTCTACCTTGCGTCGCGTGTGGGCATCGTGCGCTTCGGCCTGGCCGGAGCGGATACCCTGCTCTTTTAATGCATTGATGTAATGCATCATGTCGCGCGGCGGGAAGCGCTCTTCATCAACGCCCATCGCCTTGATCAAACGCTTGATGGCTGCCTGCTGATCACCCGTATCCAGAATCTGGAAGGTTTCCGGCAAACGCGCAGCACGCCAGTGCGTGCGCAAAAGACGGTGGCACAAACCATGAAAGGTGCCTACCCACAGGCTGCGCACATTAATCGGCACCACGGCCGACAAGCGCGTTAGCATTTCGCGCGCTGCTTTATTCGTAAACGTAACCGCCAGAATGCCTTGAGGCGACACTTGCCCCGTCTGCATCAACCAGGCAATACGCGTTGTTAGCACCCGGGTCTTACCTGAACCAGCACCCGCCAGAATCAATCCATGCTCGGCGGCCAGACACACCGCCTGCCGTTGCGGCTCATTCAAGCCATTCAGCAGCGGATGCTCCCGTTGTCCACCGGCTGCAATCGCAGACGACCCCACCGGGCCACCAAAGGCATCAGGAATCGAGGTGGCAGCAATTGAGGGCGATGACAGCAAATTCATACCCGTATTATCCGGCCAAAGGATTCCGTTTTCATAACGCCCTGTAATAAAAGATTATTTCAGAAGACGTCAACAAATCTTGAAATCCGGCGTTATACCCTCCATAATGTTGTGCAGTGCAACAAACCTTCTTTCACAAAAAGAAAGTTTGCATAAAAAACCCGGCGGTCACCCACCGCTGCCCCTAGGAGTACCCCAATGAAAAAACCTAAAAATCAAAACGTTATCGCATCACCTGCTTACCCGGAAGTTCTGCCGTGGTTCGCCCGTCGCGCCAAAATCAGCGAGACGCGTGCCAAGGCGCTCTGGGATCTGACCTGCGCTGAATTGAACGGCCAAAACGACACCCCTGCCGAGCTTGCCAAAGCCCGCATGGCGCAGTTTATTGAGCGCATTGGCCAGGAAGCCGGTTTGCCGGTAACGCCCGAATACACCGAGCAGCCCGACCAGTTTGCCTGGCTTTGCCGTCACCAGGCGCGCCTGGGCGATATGGTGCTGGTTGCCAGCGGTGCCGTTGCCAAATTCTGGCAGCAGGCGATGACGCCGCCAAAACTGGCACGATAAGCTGGTCGGCAAGTTCTTAGGCGGGTTGTTGATAGCGCTTGTGAGCGAATTGGCGCGCAGCGGCATCTGAGCGAACTACGCACATCGACAACCCGCCGAGAGTCCCTCTAGGCCGGTATAATCAGGTGTTTTGATGCTCTGATAACGACAAAACGCCATGCAGGAAAAATATCTGCCCGCCGACATTGAAACGGCCGCACAAACACACTGGCAGAATGCCCGCACCGATCTGGCTGTAGAAAACACAGATCGCCCAAAATATTACTGTCTGTCGATGTTCCCGTACCCTAGCGGCAAGCTGCATATGGGTCACGTGCGCAACTACACGATTGGTGACGTACTAGCGCGTTATCACGGCATGCAGGGCTTTAACGTACTGCAACCGATGGGTTGGGATGCCTTCGGCATGCCCGCAGAGAACGCTGCCCTCCAGAACAACGTCGCACCGGCCAAATGGACCTACGAGAACATTGATGCCATGCGGGCACAATTGCAGCGCCTTGGCTTTGCTTTCGACTGGTCGCGCGAACTCGCGACCTGTACGCCAGAGTATTACCGCTGGGAGCAGTGGCTGTTCACCCGTCTCTATGAAAAAGGTTTGATCTACAAAAAACTGGGCACCGTTAACTGGGACCCAGTGGATCACACCGTACTGGCTAATGAACAGGTGATCGACGGACGCGGTTGGCGCTCGGGTGCGCTGATCGAAAAACGTGAAATCCCCATGTATTACATGGCGATTACAAAATACGCGGATGAACTGCTCAACGATCTGGACAAGCTTACCGGCTGGCCAGAACAGGTTCGTCTGATGCAGAAAAACTGGATTGGCAAGAGCGTGGGTGTGCGCTTCGCATTCCCCTACACGCTAGACGGCCAGACAGAAAACCTCTGGGTCTTCACCACCCGTGCCGACACCGTGATGGGTGTTACCTATGTAGCCGTTGCCCCGGAACATCCTCTGGCCCAGAAAGCCGCCGCACAAAACCCTGCCGTAGCTGCCTTTATTGCCGATTGCAAGCAAGGTGGCGTGGCCGAAGCGGATCTGGCCACCATGGATAAGGCCGGTGTTGATACCGGCTTTAAGGCAACCCACCCGCTCACCGGTGAGCAGGTACCAGTCTGGGTAGGTAACTACGTGCTGATGGGTTACGGCGATGGTGCCGTGATGGCCGTTCCAGCCCATGACGAACGCGACTTCGCCTTTGCCAAAAAATACAACCTCCCGATGAAGCAAGTGATTGCTGTCGAAGGCGAGACGTTCGACGCTGCTGCCTGGCAGGAATGGTATGGCGACAAGCAGCGTGGTGTTTGCATCAACTCAGGTGCCTACAATGGCCTGAAGCATCAGGAAGCCGTCGACAAGATTGCTGCCGATCTGGTTGCTAAAAATCTGGGCGAAAAGAAAACGCAGTTCCGCTTACGCGACTGGGGTATTTCCCGTCAGCGTTACTGGGGCTGCCCAATCCCGATTATTCATTGCGATAGCTGTGGTGACGTCCTCGTACCGGACGATCAACTGCCTGTGGTGCTACCAGAACAAGTGGAAATTACCGGTGCCGGCTCACCGCTGGCACGCATGCCCGAGTTTTACGAAACCACCTGTCCGAAGTGCGGCAAGGCGGCCAAGCGCGAAACCGACACGATGGATACCTTTGTGGAATCGTCGTGGTATTTCGTTCGCTATGCCAGCGC
>JBJTFJ010000065.1:0-7227 GCA_046093345.1 Fluviibacter sp.
CCCAGAACGCCGTAATGGCCTTCTTCGGTCAGCACGTGCTGATCCATCTTGGTTGGCGGTGCAATCCACAGGCGAACCGGGATATCGCTCTTGCCTTCCAGCAGCTTCGAAGCAGCACGGAAGTGACCGATGTTGGTCATACATGAACCGACGAACACTTCGTCGATCTTGTCGCCAGCAACTTCGGACAGCAGCTTCACGTCATCCGGGTCGTTCGGGCAGGCCACGATCGGTTCTTTGATCTGGTCCATGTCGATTTCGATCACGGCGGCGTATTCTGCATCGGCATCGCCCTTCAGCAGCTTAGGATCGGCAATCCAGGCTTCCATAGCCTTGATACGACGCTCCAGCGTACGCTTGTCCTGGTAACCATTGGCGATCATCCACTTCATCAGTGTGATGTTCGAGGTCAGGTATTCAGCGATTGGTTCTGGGTTCAGTTGAACCGCACAGGCAGCAGCCGAACGCTCAGCAGCGGCATCCGACAGTTCGAACGCTTGTTCAACCTTCAGATCTGGCAGACCTTCGATTTCGAGGATGCGGCCAGAGAACACATTCTTCTTGCCCTTCTTCTCAACCGTCAGCAGGCCTTGCTTGATGGCAGCCAGTGGAATGGCGTTAACCATGTCGCGTAGGGTGATGCCAGGCTGCAGCTTGCCCTTGAAGCGAACCAGTACCGATTCCGGCATATCCAGTGGCATCACGCCAGTGGCAGCGGCAAACGCGACCAGGCCGGAACCGGCTGGGAACGAAATACCAATCGGGAAACGGGTGTGCGAGTCACCACCAGTACCTACGGTATCTGGCAGCAGCAGGCGGTTCAGCCACGAGTGGATGACGCCGTCACCCGGACGCAGCGCAACGCCGCCACGGGTTTCGATAAAGTTTGGCAGTTCGTGGTGCATCTTCACATCCACTGGCTTTGGATAAGCCGCAGTGTGACAGAACGATTGCATAACCATGTCAGCCGAGAAGCCCAGACAAGCCAGATCTTTCAGCTCATCACGGGTCATTGGGCCGGTGGTATCTTGCGAACCCACGGTGGTCATCTTAGGCTCACAGTAAGTGCCCGGACGGATGCCCTTGCCTTCTGGCAGGCCACAAGCACGACCAACCATCTTCTGGGCCAGCGAGAAGCCCTTGCCCGAATCTGCCGGATCTTGTGGCAGACGGAACAGGGTTGATGGTGGCAGGCCCAGTGCTTCACGAGCCTTGGTGGTCAGACCGCGACCAATGATCAGCGGAATACGACCGCCAGCACGGACTTCGTCCAGAATAACCGGCGTCTTCAATTGCGATTCGGCAATGACTTGGCCGTTCTTCAGTGCGGTAACCTTGGCAGTAGCCTGGTCTACCTTCAGCTCGATCTCGTCACCCATGTCCATTTGACCGGCATCGATTTCGATTGGCAGAGCACCAGCATCTTCCATAGTGTTAAAGAAGATAGGAGCGATCTTCGAACCCAGACAGACGCCACCGAAACGCTTGTTCGGCACAAAAGGAATGTCTTCACCGGTAAACCAAAGCACCGAGTTGGTGGCTGATTTACGCGACGAACCGGTACCGACTACGTCACCAACGTAGGCGATCTGGTTGCCCTTCTTGGCCAAGGCTTCGAGTTGCTTGATCGGACCACGGGTGCCCGGCTCATCGGCATCGATACCAGGACGTGGGTTCTTCAGCATGGCTAGTGCGTGCAGTGGAATATCCGGACGCGACCAGGCATCAGGTGCTGGCGACAGATCATCGGTATTGGTTTCGCCGGTAACCTTGAGTACAGTCAGCTTCTGCGAAGCAGGTACTTCAGGACGCGAGGTGAACCACTCACCATCCGCCCACGATTGCAGAACGCCCTTGGCGTTGGCATTACCCTTGTCGGCCAGTTCTTTCACGTCGTGGAAGAAGTCGAAAACCAGCAGAGTCTTCTTGAGGCCTTCAGCGGCAGCGGCACCACATTCGGCATCGCCTAGCAGATCAATCAGTGGCTTGACGTTGTAGCCGCCGAGCATGGTGCCCAGGAGTTCGGTAGCGCGTACACGCGAGATCAGCGCGCACTTCACTTCACCTTTGGCAACCGCAGCCAGGAAACCGGCTTTAACGCGGGCCGCATCATCCACACCGGCAGGTACACGGTAGGTGATCAGCTCAACCAGGAAATCTTCTTCACCTTTTGGTGGATTCTTCAGCAGTTCGACCAGGTCTGCGGTCTGCTGGGCATTCAGCGGCAGCGGGGGAATCCCCAGGGCGGCGCGCTCGGCAACATGGCTCCGGTAAGCTTCTAACACGGCGGTTTCCTTTCAAAAAACGGAGGAACGACAATTTGAGGCAAATTATCGGGAAATAACTGCGTAAACCGAATTTGTAACACAAGCCGAAGCCATAAGCGAGAGGCAAATAAGAGAAATTGGCAAACTCTTATAAAAGAGTTAAAAACTGCCCAAAAATGGGGCATTAGAAGATCCGAAGGCAAGGGTTGCCCTGGACAGAACTTTGGGTTAGAGTAAAGCTCATGCAAAAGGTGAAAACCCCTCGCAAGGCGACTCTAAGTGCTGGCGCAAGCCGCATGACGCGCAAAGTGCTGGTGCAGGCTATTACAGCTGTGACCATTACAAGTGCGCTGGTTCCTGTATCTACGGCTGTTCGTGCCGATGAGCTGGAAAAGCCGGGTCTGCTTCAGCGATACACCGTCAACATCCAGGATCTGGTCATTAAAGGTCTGGAGTTCGTTGGTGTCCCCTACCGACGTGGCGGCAATACGGTTGAGTCCGGCCTGGACTGTAGCGGTTTTACACGCCTCGTGTTTCTGGATTCGAACGGTATCGACCTGCCCCGCACAGCGGCTGAGCAAGCCCATGTGGGCACTCAGGTGAGCGCAGACGAGCTGAAGCCGGGCGATCTGGTGTTCTTTAACACCATGCGCCGCGCTTATTCACACGTAGGTATTTATCTGGGTAACAACCAGTTCGTGCATGCGCCCAAACCCGGCGCCGAAATCCGCGTAGAGAACATGCAACAGTCTTACTGGGTTAGCAAATACAATGGTGCACGTCGTCTGGACGGCGTTACCGCTGCACCAAGCAAGGCCTTGTCCTTTTAAAAAGGACACTGCTTAAAACAACGCCGCATCTGCGGCGTTTTTTATTTCCGGTGGTTTTGTTTAAGCTAGCGCTATGTCGAACATTCACGATACTGCACTGCCCGACGCCCTGCTCCAGTTCTACACGACTGCGCCCTACGATTGCAGTTACCTGGCAGGCAGACAGGCGCGATCACAGGTAGCGATTCCGCCCGAGCATATTGACGGTACCGTTTACAGCAGTCTTATACAGCGTGGCTTTCGTCGTAGCGGCCAATATACCTACCGCCCGCGCTGCGATGGTTGCGCCCGCTGCGTGCCGGTTCGGGTCCGCGCCCTAGAATTTGAGCCGGATCGTACCCAACGCAAAATCGTTAACCGAATGAACAAACCGGGCCACATGCAAATCCGGGAATGTCCACTCGCTTTTGACGCAGAACATTACGCGCTCTACCGTGCTTACCAGCAATCCCGCCACCCCAAGGGCGGCATGGATGAAGACGACGCAGATCAATACACACAGTTTTTACTGAGCAGCGGTGTCGATACGCGGTTAATCGAATTCCGGATTGAAGGCCGCCTAGTCATGATTAGCGTCATGGATGTACTGCCCGATGGGCTTTCTGCGGTGTACACCTTCTACGACCCCACTGATGCCAAAGCCAGCTACGGCACCTACGCTGTACTCTGGCAAATCATTCAGTGTCAGTACAACAACCTACCCTACCTCTACCTCGGCTACTGGATCGCCGAGAGTGAAAAGATGGCGTACAAATCCCGCTATCAACCCATGGACATGCTGGACGATGGCCACTGGATTAAAATGCCGACTTGATCGCAAAGAACCCTGTTATGAACGCCTACTCTTTTTTACGCCCGCTGCTCTTTAGCCTCGCCCCCGAAACTGCGCACAATCTCAGCCTGAATGGTCTGGATCATGCGGCCAAACTCGGCCTGCTGCGCCAGACGCTGCCTGCTGACCCGGTTATGGTAATGGGCATTGAATTCCCGAACCGCGTGGGCCTGGCGGCTGGTCTAGATAAAGATGGCGCACACATTGATGGCCTGGCCACCATGGGCTTTGGCTTCATCGAAATCGGCACGGTTACGCCTAAGGCACAACCGGGCAACCCGCAGCCTCGCCTTTTCCGTCTGCCAGCACATGGTGCACTGATTAACCGCTTTGGCTTTAACAACCAGGGCGTCGATAACCTGGTCAGTAACGTTAAGGCGAGCCAGTTCGTTAAAAACGGCGGCATCATCGGTATCAACATTGGCAAAAATGCCAGCACGCCGATTGATCGCGCTAATGACGACTATCTGATTGCGCTGGATGCAGCCTATGCCCATGCGCACTATGTCACGATCAATATCTCTAGCCCGAACACCCAGAATCTGCGTTCACTGCAGCAAGATGACGCCCTCGAAGCCCTGCTTGCTGGCCTGAAAGACCGTCAGCAACGTCTGGCCGACCAGCATGGTAAATACGTACCGCTGGCACTGAAGATTGCACCGGATCTTGATGATCTGCAGATCGATGCCATTGCCGCCGCGGTTCGTCGTCATCACTTCGACGCCGTCATCGCAACCAATACCACGCTGGAGCGAGCAGCCGTGATGGGTGACCCGAACGCCGGCGAAACCGGTGGCCTTTCAGGCAAACCTGTCTTTGAGAAATCGACAGCAGTACTGGCCGCGCTGCGTAATAAACTGGCCGGCGAACTGCCACTGATTGGCGTGGGCGGCATTGCCTCGGGTGAAGATGCCGTGGCTAAACGTGATGCGGGTGCCGAACTGGTTCAGATCTATACCGGCCTCATTTACCAAGGACCCCCGCTCATGACTGACGTGGGCGAAGCCCTCGCCCGCTTCACACGCCAAAATCATCGTTCCACCCAGTAAAAATAGGGTGTATGCCTAAAGACCGCAGTTAAGCTACGGTCTTTGGTGTGTGAATGCATATACTTATAGCGAAAGCGTGTTGCGCCACACCAAAGCGGGGCGGATAATGTCGGATGATGACTGAATATCTCTTTATTCTGGTTGGCGCTGTGCTGGTCAACAACGTGGTGCTGGTCCGGATTCTCGGCCTGTGCCCGTTTATGGGCGTCTCCAAAAAGCTGGCGACTGCCTATGGCATGGGTGCTGCAACGACCTTCGTGCTAACCATGGGCACCGGTGCCAGCTACATCATTGATCATTATTTGCTGGTGCCTTTTGGTCTGGAATATCTGCGCACGCTTTCGTTTATTGTCACGATTGCTGCACTGGTGCAACTGACCGAACTGGTTATCCAGAAAACCAGCCCGGTACTGCACCAGGTGCTGGGTATTTATCTGCCGCTCATCACCACCAACTGCGCCGTATTGGGTGTGCCGCTCATTAATGTGAGCCAAGACAATGGGTTCATTGCCTCGCTGATTTTCGGTGCCGGTAGCTCCATCGGCTTCTCGCTCGCACTGATTCTCTTTGCAGGCGTACGCGAACGCGTTGAAGCGGCTGATGTGCCCCTCTATTTCCGCGGCGTAGCAATCGCCATGGTTACGGCGGGTCTGATGAGCCTGGCCTTTATGGGCTTTGCCGGGCTGGATCGTTACTAAGCGCCATGGACAACATTCTCTACGCGATTGCGGTTATGGCATTAGGCGGCGTCGTACTCGGCGCCCTGCTCGGTTATGCCTCAACACGCTTCAAGGTCGAAGGGGATCCGCTGGTTGAAAAGATTGATAGCATCCTGCCGCAAACCCAATGTGGCCAGTGTGGCTTTCCCGGTTGCCGTCCTTATGCCGAAGCCATTGCCAAAGACGAAGCAGACATCAATCAATGCCCACCAGGCGGCGATGAAAACATTCACAAGCTGGCCGAGTTGCTGGGCAAAGAATACAAGCCCCTCTCCGCGGAGCATGGCATAGAAAAGCCCAAACAGGTTGCCTACATCGATGAGCTTACCTGCATTGGTTGTACGCTCTGCATTCAGGCCTGCCCGGTGGATGCGATTGTTGGTGCTGCCAAACAGATGCACACCATTGTGGCTGACCTGTGCACAGGATGTGAATTATGTATTCCGCCTTGCCCAGTGGAGTGCATCACCATGGAAACCGTGGGTGAGACACTCGACACCTGGAAATGGAAAAAGCCTGGCACACGACGCGTGATTCCAATCGTGCCAGTAACCACTGCGGCACAGGCTGCCTGATATGAAGCTCTTTTCCTTCAAGGGCGGCGTCAAGCCCGATCCGAACAAGAAACAATCGACCGCGCTACCTATTGCACAGGCGCCACTGGTTGCGCGATATATCGTACCGCTGCACCAGAGCGTTGGCGGCACGCCACGCCCGATCGTGGCGGTTGGTGACCATGTACTCAAAGGTCAGCGTATTGGTGATGCCGATGGATGGCTGTCGGCCGCCGTCCATGCGCCTACCTCTGGCACTGTTGTAGAGATCGCCCCGCACATCGTTCCACACCCCTCCGGTTTACCGACCGATTGCGTGGTGATTGAAGCCGATGGTAATGACACCTGGATTGAGCGACTACCATTCCCTGTAGAAAACGCTGAGCCAGAAGCTGTTCGTGAATACCTGCGCGACATGGGTATCGTTGGCATGGGGGGCGCCGTCTTCCCGAGCCACGTTAAGCTCTCGGTGCCCAAGGGCAAAGCGATTGAGCAACTCATCATCAACGGCGCCGAATGTGAGCCATTCATCACCTGTGATGATCGGCTTATGCGGGAACAGGCAACGGAAGTCATTCAAGGCAGCGCACTATTTGGCCGACTTGTGAATGCAGCGCGCGTACTAATCGGCGTGGAAGATAACAAGCCAGAAGCGATTGCCGCACTCAAGGCTGCGCAGCAAGGGCTCGGTGCATCGGTAGAAGTGATTACCGTACCTACGATTTACCCCACCGGCGGCGCCAAAGAACTGATTCGCGTGCTCACCGGTAAAGAAGTGCCGGGTAACAAGCGCTCCACCGATTTCGGTGTGCAGGTATTCAATGTGGCCACCGTCCAATCTGCCTGGCGCGCCATCACGCTGGGCGAACCGCTTATCTCACGTGTTGTCACAATTAGTGGTGCCGTGGGCGAATCACGCAACTGGCAGGTGCCTATCGGCATGACTATTGCTGATCTGATTGCCCTCGCCCAACCG
>JBJTFJ010000066.1:0-7724 GCA_046093345.1 Fluviibacter sp.
CGTTGGTGACGTAACGCATGAGCGCCGAGAAACGAACCACACCGGCACTCTTGTTTTCTACTTGCGAGGCAGCAGCCGCACGCGATGCCGCACCACCTACGTGGAAGGTACGCATGGTGAGCTGGGTACCCGGTTCGCCAATCGACTGGGCAGCGATAACACCAACTGCTTCGCCGGCGTTAACCATGGAACCTCGACCCAGGTCGCGGCCGTAACACTGGGCGCACAGACCATAACGGGTGGCACAGGTCAGCGGCGTACGCACCTTCACTTCATCGGCGCCAGCCTGGTCGATCAGATCACACAGATCTTCGTCCAGCATGGTGCCGGTTTCAATGATGGTTTCCTGTGTTTCAGGATGAATCACATCAGCGGCCGTGACACGGCCCAGGATACGATCACGCAGCGGCTCGATGACTTCACCACCTTCGATGAGGGCGCGGACAACGAAACCATTGTCGGTACCACAATCATCTTCAATGATCACGAGATCCTGCGTCACGTCGACCAGACGACGGGTCAGGTAACCCGAGTTCGCGGTCTTCAGCGCCGTATCGGCCAGACCCTTACGGGCACCGTGGGTCGAGATGAAGTATTCGAGAACGTTTAGACCTTCACGGAAGTTCGAGTAGATCGGCGTTTCGATAATCGAACCATCCGGCTTGGCCATCAGACCACGCATACCGGCCAGCTGCTTAATCTGCGCTGCCGAACCACGGGCGCCCGAGTCGGCCATCATGTAGATGGAGTTGAACGACTCTTGCTTGACGGTCTTGCCTTCGGCATCAACCACGTCTTCTTTACCCAGGCGATCCATCATGACCTTGGCGACCTGGTCGCCAGCACGGCCCCAGATATCCACGACCTTGTTGTAGCGCTCGCCACCGGTTACCAGCCCGTTGGTGTACTGCGATTCGATCTCTTTGATCTCTTCGCGTGCAGCATTCAGAATGTCGACTTTCTCGGCTGGCACTTGCATATCACAAGAGGCAAACGAGATACCGGCGCGGGTGGCCAGCTTGAAGCCGTTTTGCATCAGCTTGTCGGCGAATACAACCGTTTCCTTCAGACCGCAGCGGCGGAATGATTCGTCGATCAGCTTCGAGATTTCTTTCTTCTTCAACGCCTTGTCGATGGCCTTAAACGGCAGGCCCTTCGGCAGGATCAGCGACAGCAGTGCACGGCCGGCGGTGGTGTTGTAACGATTCGTTACTTCAACCCAACCTTCACCCGATTCCTTAGGCTGCCACTCGTTCAAACGAACAGTGATCTTGGCGTGCAGATCCAGCTCTTTCAGCGCCAGTGCGCGCTCAACTTCAGCGACGTCGGCAAAGATCATGCCTTCACCCTTGGCGTTGATCCGCTCACGGGTAGCGTAGTACAGACCCAGAACGATATCCTGCGATGGCACGATGATCGGCTGGCCGTTAGCAGGCGACAGCACGTTGTTCGAGGCCAGCATCAGGGTACGCGCTTCCATCTGCGCTTCCAGCGACAGTGGGACGTGAACAGCCATTTGGTCACCATCGAAGTCGGCGTTGAAGGCCGCACAAACGAGTGGATGCAACTGGATGGCTTTGCCTTCGATCAGCACCGGCTCGAAAGCCTGGATACCCAAACGGTGCAGCGTAGGCGCACGGTTGAGCATGACCGGATGTTCACGAATCACTTCTTCCAGGATATCCCAGACGATTGGCTCTTCGTTTTCGACCATCTTCTTGGCTTGCTTGATGGTGGTCGACAGACCCATGCCTTCAAGTCGATTGAAGATGAACGGCTTGAACAGTTCCAGCGCCATCAGCTTTGGCAGACCGCACTGATGCAGCTTGAGTTGCGGACCTACCACGATGACCGAACGGCCCGAGTAGTCAACGCGCTTACCCAGCAGGTTCTGACGGAAACGACCGCCCTTACCCTTGATCATGTCAGCCAGCGACTTAAGTGGGCGCTTGTTGGCGCCCGTCATGGCCTTACCGCGGCGACCATTGTCGAGCAGCGAATCCACGGCTTCTTGCAGCATGCGCTTTTCGTTGCGGACGATGATGTCCGGTGCACGCAGCTCGAGCAGACGCTTCAGTCGGTTGTTACGGTTGATCACGCGACGGTACAGATCGTTCAGATCCGACGTGGCAAAACGACCACCGTCCAGCGGCACCAGCGGACGCAGATCCGGTGGCAGCACAGGCAGCACTTCCAGAATCATCCACTCAGGCTTGATGCCCGAACGCTGGAACGCTTCGAGAATCTTCAGACGCTTGGTGAGCTTCTTGCTCTTGGCTTCCGAACCAGTTGTCGCCAATTCCGAACGCAGACGTTCGACTTCGCGATCCAGATCCAGCGAGCGCAGCATTTCGCGGATACCTTCGGCACCCATCATGGCGTCGAATTCGTCACCGAATTCTTCAACTTTGGCGTTGTAATCGTCTTCGGTCATGATCTGACCGCGCGATAGCGGGGTCATGCCAGGGTTAACGACCACAAAAGCTTCGAAGTACAGTACGCGCTCGATGTCGCGCAGCGACATATCGAGCACCATACCCAGGCGCGATGGCAACGACTTCAGGAACCAGATGTGTGCAACCGGGCTGGCCAGTTCGATGTGGGCCATGCGCTCACGACGCACCTTGGCTAGTGTGACTTCAACGCCACACTTTTCACAAATGACGCCACGATGCTTCAGGCGCTTGTATTTGCCGCACAAACATTCGTAGTCTTTAACTGGGCCAAAGATCTTGGCACAGAACAGACCATCACGTTCTGGTTTGAACGTACGGTAGTTGATGGTTTCAGGCTTCTTGACCTCACCAAAAGACCACGAACGAATCTTCTCGGGCGATGCCAGCCCGATGGTGATCGCATCGAATTCTTCTTCCGGTCCTACCTGCTTAAACAGATCCAGTAATGCTTTCATGCTTTTCTCCCAGACGGAGTAATTCCAGATTCTTTTGATAACTTGCCAGACGGTGCTGGCAAGTTATCGCCGGTGTTGCGATGTCGTACGATTTCTCACTTACGCTCGAGGTCGATGTCGATACCCAACGACCGGATTTCCTTGACGAGCACGTTGAACGATTCCGGCATTGCCGCTTCGATCTTGTGGTCGCCCTTGACGATGTTTTCGTACATCTTGGTGCGGCCTGAAACGTCATCCGACTTAACGGTGAGCATTTCTTGCAGCACGTGCGATGCGCCGTAGGCTTCCAGTGCCCAGACTTCCATTTCACCGAAGCGCTGACCACCGAACTGCGCCTTACCACCCAGCGGCTGCTGGGTAACGAGGGAGTACGGACCTGTCGAACGTGCGTGCATCTTGTCGTCGACCAGATGGTGCAGCTTCAGGATGTGCATGTAGCCGACGGTAACCGGACGCTCGAAAGTTTCGCCCGTACGGCCATCACACAGTTCGATCTGTGTGCGGGTCGGGGTCAGCTTCAGATCGCGTGCGACCTGATCCGGGTAGGCCAGCTCCAGCATGGCGTTAAGTTCGGCTTCTGCAGCACCATCAAACACTGGTGTGGCAAACGGCACGCCCTTGCGCAGGTTTTGCGCCAGGTTCATGACTTCGTCGTCTGTCATGGACTTGAAGTCTTCGATACGACCACTCTGGTTGTAGATCTTTTCCAGCAACTGACGCACTTCCTGGATATTGCGTTCTGCACGCAGCATTTCGTCGATACGACGACCCAGGCCCATGGCAGCCCAGCCCAGATGTGTTTCGAGTACCTGACCCACGTTCATACGTGACGGCACACCCAGCGGGTTAAGCACGATATCTACAGGACGACCATCGGCCATGTGCGGCATATCTTCTACCGGCACAATACGCGAGACCACACCCTTGTTACCGTGACGGCCGGCCATCTTATCGCCTGGTTGCAGGCGACGCTTCACAGCCAGATAAACCTTGACCATCTTCTGAACGCCTGGTGGCAGTTCATCGCCCTGGGTCAGTTTCTTGCGCTTTTCTTCGAAGGCGGCATCGAAGCCCTTACGGGTCTGTTCGATACCATCACGCAATGCTTCGAGCTGCGTGGCGACTTCATCATCGGCCATGCGGATATCGAACCACTGATGCTGATCAACAGTATCTAGGTAAGCACGATCAATCTTGGTGCCCTTGGCCAGTTTTTTCGGACCACCATTGGCAACCTTGCCAATGATCAGACGAGCCACACGCTCGAACGCATCGCGCTCAACAATGCGCAACTGGTCAGCCAGATCCAGCTTGTAGTGGCGCAGTTGATCGTCAATGATCGACTGGGCGCGCTTGTCACGCTCGATACCTTCACGGGTGAAGACCTGAACGTCGATCACGGTACCAGCGATACCCGACGAAACTCGCAGACTGGTGTCCTTAACGTCAGAAGCCTTTTCACCAAAGATGGCGCGCAGCAGTTTTTCTTCTGGCGTCAGCTGGGTTTCGCCCTTTGGCGTTACCTTGCCGACCAGCACGTCACCGGCTTCAACTTCGGCACCGATGTAAACAATGCCGGAATCATCCAGTCGCGACAGTTGCGACTCGCCCAGCGATGGAATATCGCGGCTGATTTCTTCAGGTCCCAGCTTGGTATCGCGAGCGACGACAGTCAGCTCTTCGATATGCACCGAGGTGAAACGGTCTTCAGCAACAACGCGCTCGGAAATGAGAATCGAGTCTTCGTAGTTATAACCATTCCATGGCATGAACGCGATCAGCATGTTCTGGCCTAGGGCGAGTTCGCCGAGGTCAGTTGATGCGCCATCGGCAACAACGTCGCCCTTGGCCAGCTTATCGCCCATGCGTACGATCGGACGCTGATTGATGTTGGTGTTCTGGTTAGAACGTGTGTACTTGACCAGATTGTAGATGTCGACACCGACTTCACCAGCCAGTGCTTCGTCATCGTTAACGCGAATCACGATACGGCCTGCGTCGACGTAGTCAACAACACCGCCGCGGCGGGCAACAATGGCAGTACCCGAGTCAACGGCTACCGTACGTTCGATACCCGTACCGACCACTGGTTTTTCCGGGCTCAGGCATGGTACTGCCTGACGTTGCATGTTGGCGCCCATCAATGCACGGTTCGCATCATCGTGCTCAAGGAACGGTACCAGCGAGGCAGCCACGGAAACGATCTGCGATGGCGCAACGTCCATGTACTGAACCTGAGCGGCTGGTTCCAACAGGGCTTCGCCCTTGTGACGGCAGGTGACCAATTCATCGGTCAGGTTGCCCTTGGCATCCATACCGGCATTCGCCTGGGCGATAACGTACTGACCTTCTTCAATCGCCGACAGGTAATTGATTTCTGCGGTCACGCGTCCATCTACGACCTTACGGTATGGCGTTTCAATGAACCCATAGTCATTCACGCGGGCATACAGCGCCAGCGAGTTAATCAGACCAATATTCGGACCTTCCGGCGTTTCAATTGGACACACACGACCATAATGCGTTGGATGGACGTCGCGCACTTCAAAGCCGGCGCGTTCGCGGGTCAGACCGCCTGGGCCAAGAGCCGATACACGGCGCTTGTGGGTAATTTCCGACAGCGGGTTGGTTTGGTCCATAAACTGCGACAGTTGGCTGGAGCCGAAGAACTCTTTGATCGCTGCCGAAATTGGCTTGGCATTGATCAGGTCATGCGGCATCAGGTTGTCTGATTCAGCCTGGTTGAGGCGCTCTTTAACTGCACGCTCAACGCGGGCCAGACCGGCACGGAACTGGTTCTCGGCCAACTCACCGACCGACCGAACGCGACGATTACCCAGGTGGTCGATATCATCGATTTCACCGCGGCCATTGCGTAGCTCAACCAGCACAGCGATGGCGTCGATTAGATCGCGTGGCGACAGGGTCAGCTGATCGCGCACTTCTGTCTTAACACCCAATGCATTCAACTTGGCAGCGACTTCGTTGGCTTCGGCTTCGGTCAGGTTTTCTGCAGCAGCACGTGCGCCAAACTGCATTTCTGCCAAGTGGTCAGCCACGAGCGATGCGCGAACACCATTACGTTCAGCCAGATAGGCAATCACGTCATCCAGCTTGGCGGGCAGGCTGGTCATCATGACCTTCGATTCGGTGATGTCCGAACGACCCATGCGACGGTTGAACTTCATGCGACCCACGGCCGACAGATCATAGCGGTCGTCTGAGTAGAACAGGCCGTTAAACAGAATTTCTACGGCCTCTTCCGTTGGTGGCTCACCTGGGCGCATCATGCGGTAAATGGCAACACGCGCAGCAGTGCGATCACGGGTTTCGTCGGCGCGCAGCGTATTGGCAATAAACGCACCGCGATCCAGATCATTCACGTAGATCGTTTCAATGCTCTTGACACCGGCTTCTTCCAGCTTTGCCAGTAGCGTTGCGTCGATTTCTTCATTCGCCTTGGCAATGATTTCGCCGGTTTCCGGGCCGATTACATCCTTGGCGAGTACGCGCTCGACCAGGAAGTCTTCTGGCACAACAATGCTCTTCAGGCCAGCGGCATCTAGTTCACGAATGTGACGTGCGGTGATGCGTTTGTCTTTGGGAACGATAACCTTGCCAGCCTTATCGCAGATGTCAAAACGGGCAACTTCGCCACGCAGACGCTCTGGCACCAGCGCAAACTCGATGCTCTTACCCAGTTTAAAGGTGTCGAATTCATAAAAGCGCGCGAGGATTTCTTCATCGGTCATGCCCAGCGCGCGCAGTAGCGTGGTAACAGGCATTTTGCGGCGACGGTCGACACGGAAGAACAGGGTGTCTTTAGGATCGAATTCGAAATCAACCCACGAACCACGATAAGGGATCACGCGTGCCGAGAACAGCAACTTACCCGACGAATGCGTCTTGCCGCGATCATGTTCGAAAAACACGCCTGGCGAACGGTGCAGCTGGCTAACGATAACGCGCTCGGTACCGTTGATGACGAAAGAACCCGTGTCGGTCATGAGCGGAATTTCGCCCATGTAGACTTCCTGTTCTTTTACTTCTTTGATTTCGCCGGTATCACGATCCAGAATCACCAGGCGGACGCGGGCGCGCAATGCCGAAGCAAAAGTAAGACCGCGTTGCTGACATTCGCGAACGTCAAACGCTGGCTCGGCCAGGTTGTAGCTCACAAACTCGAGACGGGCGTTGCCCGAATGCGAAGTAATCGGAAAAATCGTCGAAAAAGCAGCCTGTAAGCCCTGAGGACGACGCTGGGCTGGCGTAATTCCCTGTTGCAGGAAATCACGGAAGGAGTCGAGCTGGGTCGCCAGAAGGTAAGGTACCTCGAGCACCGTTTCACGCTTCGCAAAGCTTTTGCGAATGCGCTTTTTCTCGGTAAATGAGTAGGTCATCATCGCTCCGGGTCTAAATCAATCATTAAGTCAATCGGGTCATGGCATAACTGCCATGCAATAAGTCTTTCATGCTGCGCATCGGCAAAGCCAAACATCCGGTTGCGGGACGCTTGGCTTTGCCGGCTGGATTCTGTGATTTTCGTTGCTACGCAACGCAGACCGCAGAAACGCCAAAAGCACGTAAGGCCGGGGCGCAAGCCCCAGCCTAACGTGCACGGACAACAAGGTCTTACTTAACTTCGACCTTGGCGCCAGCTTCTTCCAGTTGCTTCTTCAGGGCTTCAGCGTCAGCCTTGGAGATGCCTTCCTTCACTGCCTTAGGAGCGCCGTCAACGACGTCCTTGGCTTCCTTCAGGCCCAGGCCAGTTGCTGCGCGAACAACCTTAATGACTTCAACCTTCTTATCG
>JBJTFJ010000067.1:0-9739 GCA_046093345.1 Fluviibacter sp.
CGCAAGATCCAATGCCACACGAAGTGCCGATGCAGAATTTTCAATTAACTCACCCGATGCTATGACCTTATCGAAAGCGAGTTGACGATCTGGCATGCCCTCTACCTTCGGCAACGGAATATTGAGCCGACCAAGATTCAACAGATACTTGGAACTCAGGGACGATCCACCTACATGGCCTGCATCATCCTGATTCGTTAAATCGTTTAAATGCACAGTAAACGGCCCTACTTCGTAAGAGGCATTCTGTCTTCCGTCACGAACGGTTAAACGAGCGTGTTCAACGGTAAGCTGATCTATGCTGAACTTAAGATCTGAAGTTGCATTCGAGTCTTTTGGCGGCGCAGAGTTGCTCCACTGATTAATCGCATTCACAAACCGCTGCCAATTCCAAAGATCAGCAACCTCTTTGCCAGAAACTGGACCGCGTGCAAACAGAATCTCTGGGGCATCAAGTTTAATTTGCTCAAAACTAAGCCGTCCGACCAGCAATGGCAGAAAGCGGGCATCAACTTCAACTTGCTTTAACTTGAAGAGAGACTCACTAGATTCCGAAGAAATACTTAGGTTGTTCAACCTTAACTGCAACAATATTGGTGACAGATCCACATCACCAATATCGATCTTGTATCCAATCTGCTCACCGAAAATTTTCGCCTGATCTCGAATAACACCCGGCAAAATTAAAGTTGTCAGCGTCCAAAATACACCTGCCAGTAACAGAACGGTAACGAGACTAATTTTGGTAGCTTTTCTGATCATCACAGCTTCTCTAGGCGATCTTCCTGACGTTGAATATTAGATCTAAAGATATCCAAGAAGTCGATCAGGTTTAAATAATCGCTTTCGGAACCAATGGGCACTTTCATTGCTCTTGCATACTTAGAGATTTCCTCGGTTCTCTCCATTACCCTAAAAAGGTCGGACTTTGTAAGAGCAGCATCATGCAATTGGCGATCTAACTCAATCAACTCCTTGAGCAATTCACGCATCTTCAATTTAAAGTTTGTACCGCTCAAACTAAACGTAATCTGAATTGATCCCAAAAAGGCAATTGCTACGAGAAGCGCCCAGAAGCGGTTCAGAAAAATAGCTAGCTTAAATGGCAAATGATGCAATGTTGAAGGCGAACCTGTTTCATAAAATGTTTTAGCGACTGGGCTAAGCTCGATCATGTTATCTACATATGCAGGAAACTCGTCGGGCTTTGCGTACATGCGCACATTGTTATTCTTAGCAAAGTCTTTGGCCGCTAAAAGCAAAGCCAGCTGCTCTCCCGGGTTCATATCCTTACGCACGGCCAGGGTTGATGTGACGGCAATCAAATCGATGTCACGGGCCGGCAGATAGTTCATCAGATCGATAGATCCTGCCAGAATTTTTAGTGGTTTGTAGTAGCTAATGAGGTGCGCATAAGCCTCTGCATTTTTGAAGCTAAATACTTCAAGCCCGGGGTCTCGAAGCAACTTCTGAACCGTCTTGTCGATAACCCCGGCTGCCATGGTTATTGCGTCAATCTCTCCACGCGCTAACCGTTTGACATTCTCGCTACGCTTATCGGAAATGAAGTTGGGATTGTTCTCAACCTCGACACCATTAATTGCCAACAACTTTTTGGTTAGCACGTAGCTACCCGTGGTGTGCAAACCTACCCCCACCCGATACTTTTTGAGGTCACGTAGCTCCGTAATTCTGACATCGGGGCTTTTCCTATAAAAGATCCATATCGGTTCGTAATCAAGACTGCCCAGAGAATAGAGTTTGCTTGCATCGGTTGCTTCAATGGCCGGCGCCAGCAAAAATCCCGCATTAACCTTACCGTCCTTTTCCAGCAACCTTGCTAGATTGTTTAAAGTGCCGTGAGAATTAACAAGCTCAACATCGACGCCATGCGGCTTCAAATAGTCAGCCATCCCTTCGGCCATCTGATGCCACTCCGAGCCCTCATCATCGGTAGTAAAAACGATAGGCTCGTCAAAGAAAGGCCGGAAGTAGATGACACCCCAAATAGCCAAAACCACCAATAACAGGGTCGTTATTTTGTATTTTCTTGAGAACTCTACTAAGGCCTGTGCTTCATCGAGAACAAGCTGTGTAAAGAAATTAGGTTGTTTTTTCATCGGCGATTGGGGTTTTATCTATCCGAGATGATTTTACGCATCAGTTTGAAAACTAGCAGATATTTCAAAACAATTGATCAGGAGGCAACTAAGCAACAAAAAAGCCACCAAACGGTGGCTTGTTGTCGCGTGGTGCCCAGGAAGAGACTCGAACTCTTACACCTTGCGGCGCCAGAACCTAAATCTGGTGCGTCTACCAATTTCGCCACCTGGGCAGGTGCTCACTTTTGCGAGCCGTGATTCTAACACCGAATCTTATAATTCGCTCCCCGTTATACTGCGCTTATGGCTGTAGACCATTACGAAAACTTCCCCGTAGCCTCTTTGCTGCTACCGAGGCACTTGCATGCGCCCGTTGCCGCCATTTACCGGTTTGCGCGTTGTGCTGATGATATTGCGGATGAAGGCACAGCGAGCCCGGAAGAGCGGCTTGAGCTACTGAAGGCATACGATGCGGCGTTGACGGCCATCGGCGAAAATCGCCCGCCTCCAGCGCACCTCGCGCCGATCTTTGCCCCCCTGGCGCTTGAACATCAGCGTATTGGCCTGCCTTTGGCGCCTTGTCATGCCCTGCTTTCAGCTTTTATGCAGGATGTGCATCAAACGCGCTACGCGACCTACACCGACCTACTGGATTACTGCCGCCGTTCGGCAAACCCGGTTGGGCAGCTGATGCTGTTTCTATTTAAAGCAGACACACCTGAAAATCTGGCAATGTCAGATGCCATTTGCACCGCGCTACAGCTGACCAACCATTGGCAGGACATTGCAATTGATGCCCAAAAAGGGGCACAGGGACGTATTTATCTCCCCCAGGATGAACTTGCCGAATGGGGTTATACCGATAACGACATTCTTTCGGGTAATGCACAACGTCAAGATCCTGTACGTTGGGGTCGGTTTATGCATTTTCAAACGGCACGCGTCGCGGCGTTATTCGACCGAGGCCAGGCCTTACCTGCCCGACTCGGCCAGCAATCCTGGCGGATTGGCCAGGAATTACGTCTGACGGTTGCCGGAGGGCGGCGAATCCTACAAAAAATCGATGCGGTTGCTGGCGATGTCTACCAGCATCGTCCAACTTTGAACTGGCGAGATTGGTTAGCACTTCTGATACGCAGATAGCCGGCTTGCACTACAATCTCACCGGATGAATACCCACGAATACTGCCAGCAAAAGGTTGCCGAGAGCGGCACCTCTTTTTATTACGCCTTTCTTTTTCTGCCGCCAGAAAAACGTCAGGCAATCCATGCGCTCTACGCTTTTTGCCGCGAAGTCGATGATGTGGTGGATGAATGTGAAGACCCGGCAATTGCTGTAGCTAAATTGAGCTGGTGGCGTCAGGAAGTTGCGCTTCTGGAAACAGAGCCCGGCCAGCCACAACCAACGCATCCGGTGATGATTGCTTTGAAAGAAGTACGCCAGAACTTTAATTTGCCGGTGGAATACTTCAACGAAATTATTGACGGTATGGCGATGGATCTGGAATACAGCCGTTATCCGGATTTCAAATCACTCTCGCTGTATTGCTATCGCGTTGCTGGGGTAGTGGGTCTGCTATCTGCCGAGATCTTCGGATATAGCGATCGCAAGACCTTGCGTTACGCCACCGAGCTTGGTACTGCTCTGCAGCTGACGAATATTATTCGAGACGTGGGTGAAGACGCCCGCCGTGGCCGTATCTATCTGCCCGTTGATGAGTTACAACGCTTTAATGTGCCGGCCGCCGACATTATGAATGCGCGCGAAACGCCGGAGTTTGTGGAATTGATGCAGTTCCAGGCCGAACGGGCACAGTCATACTACGACAAAGCACTAGAAACCCTGCCAGCAGCAGATAGTTCGGCACAACGGCCGGGGTTAATAATGGCAGCGGTATACCGCACCCTGCTAGATGAGATTACGCAAGATGGTTTCCAGGTGCTGAAACAGAAAACTGCACTGCCACCACTACGTAAGCTCTGGATCGCCCTGAAAACCTGGTTCAAGTATTGATGGCTGCGCCACCGATGGGCTCTGTAGCCGTTATTGGTGGTGGTTGGGCTGGCCTTGCCTGTGCCTTAAAGCTGGCGCAAGCCGGTTATGCCCCAGTTGTTTTTGAATCAGCACCAGAGCCGGGGGGGCGCGCAAGGCGCGCATTTGTTGAAGGTATCGACCGTGATAATGGCCAACACCTGATGCTTGGGGGTTGCCAATCTTTGCACGCACTTTTTAAGGCTGCCGGCATTCAATTAAATGCGGCGCCCTTTCAGTTTCAGAGTGGCGCACGGCAACTTATGGTGCCAGCGAAGCCCGGTCGTATGGGTTTAGCGATTGCGCTGCTACGTGCGCACGGATTTAGTTGGTACGAACGCTATCGGCTTGTTTGTGCATTAGGCCGACTTCAGGCCAATGGTTGGCGCGTTGCTCAAAAGCAAACGGTAGCCGTTTGGTTGCAGCAAACAAAACAACCTGCCCGTCTGATTAATGATTTCTGGGCACCGCTGGCACTGGCGATTTTGAATACCCCTTTGCATCAGGCAGCTATGTGTCGGTTGGCACCGGTACTGCGTGACACCCTAGGACAGGGAGGCAAGGCACTCACTCTGCTACAACCTCAAAGCAACCTGAGTGCAACTATTGTTAACCCCGTAGTCTCTGCGATCAAAAATGCCGGTGGCAGCATCCGCTCTGGTGAACGTGTCATAGGCGTTGAGCCAACGGCCTCGGGTTATCAGCTGATGCTCAACGAATCCTCACTCGGCTTTGATCATGTCGTATTGGCAGTTCCGCCCTGGGCGCTTAACCATCTGACGTTGCCTAATGCACTCAATAGCAGCAATTGGGCGGCGCGTTTTAGCAGCCAACCCATTGCAACGGTATATCTGGGCTTTGAAGCCGGGTTCCGGCTACCAGCTCCTTTGTTACAGATTGCGGGGCCGATGCCAGATGATTCACGGGTGTGGGCTATGGATCGGGCACACTGTGGCGAACCGGGTGTGGTTGCCATTTCCCTATCGGCCGATGGCCCATGGCACACACTCAGTGGGGACGCCCTTACTCAAGCCTGCTATAAGGCTTTACAACAGGCAGTTGAAAACTTACCGCCCTGCCTCTGGCAAAAGACGATTACGGTGCAGCGCGCCACTTATGCGGCAACACCACAAGCCTTTGTTTCATCGACAGATTTGATGCCACTACCCGGCTTGCATCTGGCCGGTGATTGGACGCACATTAACTACCCGGCCACACTGGAAGCGGCAGTAAGCTCCGGCTTTGCAGCAGCCGACCGCATCATGCAGTCTGAGACCTGATCAAGCGCCCGGTTTTTCGTTAGAATCTAGCCATCATGACGATTTGGGCAATAGGCGACATCCAGGGTTGTTTCGACCCGTTACAGAGATTACTGGACAAGTGCCGCTTCGACCCGGCACAGGATCAGTTATGGATGGTCGGCGACCTCGTTAATCGCGGCCCGCATTCGCTTGAGACCCTCCGCTTCATGCGTAGCCTGGGCAAATCGGCGGTGACCGTCCTCGGTAATCATGACTTATATCTGCTGATGGTCGCGGCGGATGCCGTACCTCGCCGCGGCAAGGACGATACGCTAGACCCGATTTTTGCAGCGCCGGATGTTGCAGAGCTGCTCGATTGGCTCAAAGCTCAGCCCTTGGCACATACCCAGACATTGGATGGGCAACGCTATGTGATGGTGCACGCCGGATTACTGCCCGAATGGACAGCCGATGATGCGCTTGCACTCAGTGAAGAGGTTTCCCGCCATTTACGCGGACCTGATTTCGGTTCGTTTCTGCTATCGCTATGGGGAGATAGCCCACTGGGCTGGCACAAAGATCTGAATGCACTGGATCGTTCCCGGGTGATTGTGAATGCCATGACCCGTATGCGCTTCTGTACGCGTCAGGGTTTAATGGATTTAAAGATCAAAGGCAAACCTGAAAACGCCCCCGAAGGCCATGTCCCCTGGTTTGAAGTACCCGGTCGAAAAACTGCCAAAGATACGCTGGTCGTGGGCCACTGGTCGGCCCTGGGTCTGAAGATGACGCCGAATCTGGTAGCGCTGGACTCAGGCTGCCTCTGGGGCGGTCATTTAACGGCGGTTAGCCTTCCCGAGCGTGAGGTGATGCAGGTGTCCTGTACAACCTGCAGATAATTCGCGCTGTTTGACCTAGCTCAAGTTTATGTCCGAAATGCTTTCTGATTTGAGCGTAGAATTAATCTAGTGCATTGCATCATTCCATTGTCATGAATGATGCTTCATTTGGCTGGAAGAGATCATCATGCTTGAAGAACACTATCTAAAACCCCTATTCGAACCGGAAAGCGTTGCCGTTTTCGGTGCCAGCGATCGCGAAAATTCTGTTGGTCAGGTGTTGTTCCGCAACCTGATACAAACCGGTTTCGGTGGGCGACTCTTCCCCATTAACCCCAAGCACGACTCCGTGCAGGGTCAGGAAACATTCAAGTCACTGCATGATGTACCGGGTCGCGTTGATCTGGCCATTATCTGTACGCCGGCAATGAGCGTGCCCGGCATTATCGAACAATGTGGCGAACGCGGTGTACGCTTTGCGCTGATTGTTTCGAGTGGCTTTGCAGAGCGCGGCCATGCCGGTGCAGCGCTTGAGCGCAAGGTGCTGGAAATTGCCCGCAGCTATAGCGTGCGCATTCTGGGCCCGAACAGCCTGGGCATCATGCGCCCACCTAGCCGCCTCAATGCTACTTTTAGTCAGGAACGGGCCCACGAAGGCAAGATGGCACTGGTATCTCAATCAGGCGCCATCTGTTCTGCCATTCTGGACTGGGCACTCCCTAATAACGTAGGCTTCTCGTCAGTGGTGTCACTGGGCCGTTCTACCGATATCGATTTCGGTGAGATTCTTGATTACCTGGTGCACGATCCACGCACACATTACATCCTGCTATACATCGAAGGCATCCAGAACGCACGACTCTTCTTGTCTGCCTTGCGTTCGGCTGCCCGCATTAAGCCAATTCTGCTCTATAAGACTGGGCGCTTTGCTTCGGGCACTGCAGCGGCGCTTACCCACAGTGGTATCCGTAGCGGGTCAGACACGGTATTCGACATGGCGGTACGCCGTGCCGGTGTGGTGCGTGTAAACAGCATCATTCAGCTGATTGAAGGTGCCAAGGCGCTGAACGATCGATTACAGCCTAAGGGTAAACGTCTGGCCATCATTACCAATGGCGGCGGCCCGGGTGCTATTGCCGCCGATCGTGCGAGCGAGGCAGGCATTCCCCTTGCGGAGCTGCAAGAACCTACGATTCAGGCACTGAACAAGGTGTTACCGACCACTTGGTCGCACGCTAACCCGATAGATATTGGCGGCGACGCCACCGCTGAGCGCTACCGCGAAGCTATTAGCCTCACAGCGGCTGATGAAGCCGTTGATGGCCTGCTGGTGGTTCTGACACCCCAGGCCATGACAAACCCGCAAGCCGTTGCCGAGGTTCTGGTAGAGCTTTCCAAAGATTTAACCAAGCCACTGATCGCTTGCTGGATGGGTGAAGAAAACACCCGCGCTGCTCGCGAGTATCTGTCTGAACACAACATTCCGGTGTTCCGAATGCCGGAGTCTTCGGTTGATTTATTCTCCAATCTATCGACTTTCTACGAAAACCAGCGCCTGTTGCTGCAAACACCGGCGGCCAAGTCGGAAGGTAACGAACTACGGATTGAAGGCGCCCGCATGCTGATTGATGCGGTGTTGGCAGAAAAGCGCAAAACACTGTCCGAGATGGAATCGAAGTCGGTGTTGCGTGCGTTCAAGATTCCCGTGGCTCAAACCATGGTGGCGCATAGCGTGGCCGATGCCCTGATGTACGCCGAGCAACTGGGCTTCCCGATTGCGATGAAGGTGGACTCACCCGATATCCTGCGCAAGACAGATGCGGGCGGTGTGCGCTTGAACATTCAGGATGCCGTATCGCTACGTAACGCGTATCACGACATTATTGAAACCGTAAAACGTAAGCACCCCAACGCACGCATCTCGGGCGTATCCATCGAACCATTTGTGTCACGTAACAACGCCCGTGAAGTCCGCGTTGGCGTGTTCCGTGACCGGACCTTTGGCCCAGTGATTACTTTCGGTAGCGGCGGTAATGAATCTGATCTTTACCCGGACCGCGGCCTTGCCCTGCCCCCACTTAATCAGGTGCTTGCCGAAAGTCTGGTGAAGTCGACTCGTGCATTCAATCTGCTCAAAGCACATGGTCCGATTCCAGCCGCCAATATCGATGCGATTTACGATCTACTGTTACACGTCTCGGATCTGGTCAGTGAAATCCCGCAGATCATTGAGCTGGATATCAACCCACTGATCGTAGATGAAGAAGGTGTTATTGCTGCCGATGCACGCATCGTCATCGATTATGCGCCGGCAACAGTTGATCGCTATGCCCATATGGCGATTCACCCGTACCCGAATCATCTGGTGGAAGAATGGATACTGCCGGATGGGTCATCCGTCACGATTCGCCCGGTACGTCCGGAAGATGCCGAGATGGAAAAGCAATTCGTCAAGAACATGTCTGACGAAAGCCGTTACTTCCGCTTTATGGATACCATGCGGGAGCTTTCTAAACCGCAACTGGTACGCTTTACCCAGATCGATTACGACCGCGAAATGGCCTTTGTCGCGGTACAACTTGATGATGAAGGTGTCCCTGTGCAGATTGGCGCTTCACGCTATGTCACTAACCCCGACGGCGAAACTGTTGAGTTTGCCCTGGCGGTTGCCGATAGCTGGCAGAAGCGCGGACTCGGTCGTAAGCTGATGCAGGTGCTGATTGATTGTGCCCGAACCAAGGGTTATACGGCAGTGATTGGTGATGTACTTTCGGACAACACTAAGATGCTGAACCTGATGAGCTCACTGGGCTTCAAGATTCTGCCGAATCCTGAAGACAACACCATCAAACGTGTGGTGAAACCGCTGACACACTAAATCAGATGTTCTGGCGACTGCGGGTGTTCATTACCGGCAGCACGCCAGGGCTCTGCTGACGGAACGGCGACGTCTGAGTTTCTGCCGAGAACTGGACATTAATAGCAAATTCGTTTTCTTCGCTGAGTGCGCCGCGGTTAACGGTAAGGTACTCACGGAACGGTACGCCCATCGGCTCGATGATGTAGAAATCCCGTTTCGAGCCCATTTCTTTGCTCTTGTAGGTGTAGTCAGACGCGCGGAAGGTGATCATGTGATATGCACCCTTCTGAATTTGCCGCGTACTGGTGACATTATCGTTGGAACGTTCCACCAGCATCAGTTGAATAGATCGCAAATGACGGAGTGCATCTCCAGCCAACCATGTCTGGTAACAACGTAGCGATTCGTATTGCGGGTCATTACGGAAACACAGCAGCCCCTCTCCATTAACAATTTCAGTGCCACGCGATGTCTGGTTTCTGAATGGGGATGGCGCCAATCCTAAAGGGACCGCAACCGGCGCTGCAATGAGCGACAGTACCGACTTACCAATATCGCTCCATTTGGAACGTTCGAAATCAACCCGCTGCCCTTGCAGGTTGAGAAAAGACTCCAGATCCGAATACCACTTCTCGCTCGGCGCTACGTCAGATACCTGCAGAATA
>JBJTFJ010000068.1:0-8515 GCA_046093345.1 Fluviibacter sp.
CTGGTCGGATGACATCGTGCACGAACATGTGCTCAGCGACTTAACGCCGCGTATTCTTGAGGGTGACCTGCTGCATTACAGTGCGGATGATCTAAAGGTTTACCTGGATAAGCAGAACCGTTACACCAGCCTGGCGGCCGAACGCGCGATGGCACGCGGTGAAGGTGCACCGCTTATGCGGATGCTGCTTTCGCCGGTGACGCGCTTTCTGAAATTCTGGTTGGTGCGGGGTGGTTGGCAGGATGGCCTGCCCGGCTTTGTACACATTGCCATTGGCTGTCAGAACAGCTTCATGAAATACGTCAAACTGCGCGAACTGCGCCGCCAGGCCGGTTTGAACGATCAGGAATAAAGCATCGACTCGATTTGGTCGTGCAAGGCATGTGCCAGCTGT
This sequence comes from Fluviibacter sp., assembly GCA_046093345.1. Taxonomy (GTDB): domain Bacteria; phylum Pseudomonadota; class Gammaproteobacteria; order Burkholderiales; family Rhodocyclaceae; genus Fluviibacter. Next base: position 395 of record JBJTFJ010000068.1, read on the forward strand.
TTGCGACCACGATTGCCTGATTCCAATTCAACGAATACGGGCGTGCCAATCTCAAGGTGAACCACCAGTTGGCGTGCTGACAGCATGGCGCAGAAGCATTCCCAGAGGCTGGTGTCGCCAGAGTAGGCAGGCAGCAATGAGCGCTGCCCCTGCAGATCCTGATAGCTCAGCGCTACAGGCGTTACGGGCACACCGGCATCAATGGCTGGCTGCAAAAGCGCACCATGAAACGGATGAAGATGCGTGCCATCGGTCGTAGTGCCCTCGGGAAAAACCGCCAGCCAGTTACCCGACTGAAGTCGTTCGGCCATTTCCCGGCCGATGGTGTGTGCATGGCCATGGCTACCGCGCTGCAGGAAGATGGTTTCGTTGTGGCGCGCCAGTGTGCCAATGATCGGCCAATTAATGACATCGTCTTTAGATACAAAAGCCACGGGCGTGAGTGCGTTCATGGCAAAGATGTCGACCCAGCTCACGTGGTTGGCCGCAATCAACCCAGCCTGCGCAGGGAGCGTGCCCGAGATTCTGAGTTCAAACGCAAACAAGGCCAGTAGTTTGCGCGACCAGCGGTAACGCACCTGACGACGGCGCTGCACGGTGAAAAAAGGGAAGGCAATGCCTACCCAGTAAAGGCCGCAGAGCAGGTGAAAAACCACGCGCACACCGCGCACGAAGCGAAGTGGCTTCGGGTTCGGCGTGCTTGTCATGTTGCGTGTTGCTTAGAGTGTTTCGCCGAAAGCAGCCTGGAAGCGCTGGGCTACTTGTTCGAAGTTTACGTGGTAGTTCTGTGGGCCAGCATGAGCAATTTTGATTGATCCCATCAGTGATGCCAGGCGTCCTGACTTCTGCCAGTCGAACCCGCTGGCCATACCGAAAAGCAGGCCGCCACGGAAAGCATCGCCGCAACCGGTAGGGTCGACAATAGCTTCGGGTTGTACAGTTTCGATATCTATGCGCTTGCCGCCCGTAAAGATCCAGGCGCCTTCACCGCCGCGCGTCACAATTAGTGCGGCAACGTTTTCCGCCAACTCTTCTAATGTTTGGCCGGTGCGATCGCACAGCATCTGGGCTTCGTAGTCATTAACGCAGGCGTAGGTGGCCAGCGAGAGGAATTGCTTGAGGTCGTTGCCATCAAACATCGGTAGGCCTTGGCCCGGATCGAAGATGAATGGAATGTTGGCAGCTGCAAATTGACGGGCATGTTCGATCATGGCATCACGGCCATCCGGGGCAACGATGCCTAGACCGACATTGTCTGCATGACCGACTTCGTTCAGATGCGCCTGACCCATAGCGCCCGGATGGAACGCAGTGATCTGGTTGTCATCCATGTCGGTGGTGATAAAGGCCTGTGCAGTGAAGGTGCCTGGCACCTGGCGCACGTGTTTGCGCGACAGACATTGGGTATCTAGGCGCTCTAGATAAGGCGCGCCATCGTCACCCACCGTGGCCATGATTTCTGCGTGACCACCCAGGCTGTGAAGTGCATACGCGATGTTGCCAGCGCAACCGCCAAACTCACGGCGCATTTCTGGAACCAGAAATGCCACGTTCAGAATGTGAATCTGCTCAGGCAGAATCTGCTCACGGAAACGCCCGTTGAACACCATGATGTTGTCGTAGGCGAGCGAGCCACAGATCAGGGTTTTCTTGCTCATATCTATCTTCAGTAAAGTTGTTCAGTGATTTTTTAGGGCAGCGTGCCGACCAGAAGGCTCCAGCCTTCTTGGGTGTCGGCAACGCGCATTTCTAGCCAGGGGCTGTAGATGCCAATCAGTTCTTCGGCCTGTTCGGCAAGCAGACCCGCCAGCACCAGTGTGGCACCAGGCTTCAATCGTGCTGTGAGTGCGGGTGCTAATACGCGTAGTGGATTAGCCAGAATATTGGCCAGCACCACGTCGTATTTCTGAGTGTCATAAGGCGCAGCTAGCGTTTGGCTAGCATCAAAGAAGGCGGCTTGTACGTTATTAACTTCGGCATTGTCATGCGCAGAACGAACAGCTTGCGGATCAATGTCGACACCGACCACTTCACACGAGCCAAGCTTGGACGCGGCGATGGCTAGAATGCCTGAGCCACAACCATAATCGAGCACGGTACCCGTTGGGCGTTCCCGTACCAACCATTGCAGACACATGCGGGTCGTTGGATGGCTACCCGTACCGAAGGCCAGGCCGGGGTCCAGCACTAGATTAATGGCATCGGGGTGTGGTGGCGTATGCCAGGTAGGCACAATCCAGAGCGGGCCAGCAATTGGGATCGGTTCGAACTGCGCTTGCGTGGCGCGCACCCAATCTGTTTCGGGCACATCTTCAATCGTCAGCTCGGCTTGCAGACCGAGGTCGGTCGCGCATTGGGCGACGATGTCATGCACCGGCGCATCGGCTTCAAATAGCGCGGAGAGTGCAGAGCGCGCCCAGACTAGCTGGGTCTCCATGCCCGGTTCGCCGTACTGGGGGGTTTCTTCCGGCGTGCCGGCATCGGCATCCTCGACGGTGACCGACAGTGCGCCGGCCTCCATCAAGGCATCGCCGAGTGCATCGGCTTGCTGGGCATCCGCGATGATGCGCGCGTTAACCCATGCCACTTACTTGCGCTCGACTTCTTTTTTCGCGGCCAGCATTTCTTCCAGATAGTGGATGCTCGCGCCGCCGTCCACGAAGCCCTTGTCACGCATCAGCTCATGGTGCAGCGGAATGTTGGTCTTGATGCCTTCAACCAGCATTTCCGACAGCGCGATGCGCATCTTGCGGATAGCTTGCTCGCGGGTTTCGCCATAGGCGATCAGCTTACCGATCATTGAGTCGTAGTAAGGCGGTACTTTGTAGCCGGCATAGACATGCGAATCAACGCGGATGCCCGGACCGCCCGGTGTGTGCCAGGCGTTGATCGTGCCCGGCGACGGGACGAAGGTGTACGGGTCTTCGGCATTGATACGACATTCAATTGCGTGACCGCGAAACTCGATATCTTTCTGGCGGAAGCGCAGCTTTTCGCCGGCCGCAATGCGCAGCTGCTCCTGAACGATATCGACGCCGGTAATCATTTCTGTAACCGGGTGTTCAACCTGAACGCGTGTGTTCATTTCAATAAAGTAGAACTCGCCGTTTTCGAAGAGGAATTCGAACGTGCCTGCGCCACGGTAGCCGATCTTGCGACAGGCTTCGGCACAACGCTCGCCGATCTTGGCGATCAGCTTTTCCGGAATGCCCGGTGCTGGTGCTTCTTCAATCACCTTCTGGTGACGGCGTTGCATCGAGCAATCGCGTTCGCCCAGATACACCGCGTTGCCATGCGTATCAGCCAACACCTGGATTTCCACGTGACGCGGGTTCTCCAGGAATTTTTCCATGTAAACGGTCGGGTTGCCGAATGCGGTTTGTGCTTCCTGTCGCGTCATCTGCACTGCATTGATCAGAGCAGCTTCGGTATGCACCACGCGCATACCGCGACCACCGCCACCACCGGCGGCTTTGATGATTACCGGGTAACCTACCTGGCGAGCGATGCGAACGATTTCCTTATGGTCTTCTATTGGCAGGGCACCGTCTGAACCGGGTACGCAAGGCACGCCGGCTGCCTTCATGGCGTCTTTGGCAGAAACCTTATCGCCCATCAAACGAATCGTTTCGGCCTTCGGGCCGATGAACACAAAGCCGCACTGCTCAACGCGTTCCGAGAAGTCGGCATTTTCCGAAAGGAAACCGTAGCCCGGGTGAATGGCTTCGGCATCGGTCACTTCGGCAGCCGAGATGATGGCTGGTACGTTCAGGTAGCTGTCTTTCGACGCAGCTGGGCCAATACAAACCGATTCATCGGCCAGTTTGACATATTTGGCATCGCGGTCGGCCTCGGAGTGCACGACCACGGTCTTAACACCCAGCAGGCGACAGGCGCGCTGGATGCGGAGGGCGATTTCCCCTCGGTTTGCGATCAGGATTTTTCCGAACATGGCGATTAGCCGATGATGAAGAGGGGTTCACCAAATTCAACTGGTTGACCATTCTCAACCAGAATCGCTTTCACCACGCCTGTGGCGTCGGACTCGATTTCGTTCAACAGCTTCATGGCTTCAATGATGCACAGCGTCTGGCCTTCTTTAACACTATCGCCGACTTCGACGAATGCCTTGGCTTCGGGCGACGAGGCGCGATAGAAGGTGCCAACCATTGGGCTCTTTGTTTCGTGACCGGCCGGTTGTGCGGGTGCGGCAGCAGCGGCAGGTGCAGCAGCTGGAGCGGCAGCCGGTGCAGCGGCCATAGGGGCGGGTGCGTAAACCTGGTGGGCAACTGGCGCGGCAGTCAGCTGTTTGGCGATGCGTACTTTTTCTTCACCTTCGGTCACTTCGAGTTCGGAAATACCGGATTCTTGTACCAGGTCGATGAGTTTCTTGAGTTTACGCAGATCCATAATGTGCTCCTGAAGTCTTGTCAGTGAATGATTAAAGCGTGAAAGAGGAGACTCAGGCCTGGCCTGGGTCTAAGTTGTCTGAAAGTGCTGCGATAATGTAGTCAAAAGCCAGCAAGTAGCCTTGTGCGCCGAGGCCGGTAATGGTGCCGATGGCTTTGTCTGAAAAGTACGATTGATGACGGAATTCTTCACGAGCGTGCACATTGGAGAGGTGCACTTCGATAAAAGAGAGATCCGAAGCCAGAACAGCGTCACGCAGCGCAACGCTGGTGTGCGTGAATGCTGCGGGATTGATAATCAAGAAATCAAAGTCTTCATTGCGGGCTGCATGAAGTCGCTCAATGAGCGCGCCTTCGTGATTGCTCTGGAAAGTTTCCAGCACGATGCCGGCACGTTCGGCACGTTCAGCAAGCGCACGATCGATGTCGGCTAGTGTCGTAGCGCCATAGAGGTGCGGCTCCCGCTGCCCCAGTAGATTGAGGTTTGGCCCGTTAAGAACCAGAACCTTGCCCAGCGATTCGCCCTTGGGCGTATTGGTGCGATTATCCATGGTGGCGATTGTCTCCCAATTAGCTGCAAATTGCCAGTCTTTAACCTAATGATCGCCACCAGATGTCAGCAAGATGGCGACCTGATCGAATTACTTTAGAGCTTTAGCGATGTCTGCTTCCAGGTCTTTGCGGGTGTAAACGCCGAAGTGACGGCTGGTAATGCCTTCCTTGGCGTTAATCATCAGCGTAAAAGGCACGGCATCGTGTCGATTGCCCAAGGCTTGTGATAGCTCGAACGCTGGTTGGCCACCGATAGCAATTAGATAGTTAACCGGTGTTTTTTGGAGGAATGTCTTAACGTTGTCTGCCTGATCGGCGGCGATGCCTACAAAAACCACATTTTTGTCTTTGTAAGCGGTTTGCACATCGCTGAACATCGGCATTTCTTCTACGCAAGGCGGGCACCAAGTTGACCAGAAGTTAATAACGATAGTTTTGCCACGTAGCGCCGCTAGATTCACCGGCTTTCCGGTAGGGTCGTTAAATTGCGCGTCAAAAAACTTGGCCGTCACCTGCGGTCCGTTTAGTGTGCTCTGGCTATTATCGAACTTGGAGCAGCCAGTGAGTAACGCCATAGCGGCCAGGCCAGACAGTGTCAGAGTGCGAAACAGCGCGCGTCGGGAAAGTAGATTAAAACCCATGTGCAGATTCTTTCGTGAGTGGGTGCGCCAGTGTTTTAGCGGCAGATAGGTCTATTTTACCGGCAAATTCGCATCCGATACCAAAGCCGCATCGATCGTCATCCGTGCGCGAACATTTTCGGCGTGTGCCCGTTCCCGTATCGAGCCATCGTGCTTTCTAAAGACGACACGTTCATCGTGACTTGGGTAAATCACTAGATTAACAACCAGTTCGTTACGGGATACCTGAAGTACGGCACTAGTTCGGTCGTTCCGCGGCTTGGTGAATTCATAGTCAACGCCCTGGTTAAGCAAAAAGATTTCGACATCCTTGTCGCTATCCGGATAAAGCAGAATGTCGATCATTGAATAGCGACCTGCCGTACCGTCCAGCACAGAGCCGGTTAAGTATGGGTGAAATTCTGACAGGAGTTCCATCCAATACAGTGCTTCGGTGCGCATGATGGCAACACGTTCCCGTTGTTCGCTATCCTGAAAAATTGCCTGATGCGTACGGAGTGCATCGTATACGGCCTGACTGGTCGGTAGACCGATCCATTCCGGTAAGTTGAGCTGATGTGCGGCTTTGCGTTTAGCCAGTTCCACATCATCCACGCCGTCTTCTGCCATTAGGCGGGCGGCAACGGCGGCAATATGGGCTGTGCCGTTGTTCTGCATGCCGGCTGGGCGTCGTCGGTGGCGCATCGGGTCTCTCCGGGCAGGTACAATGCTTTCCATTCTAAACCTACCTGCCGGATATTGCGCCGGCATGACAATGCAAAGACGAAAGACGAGAAAGACGATGCATTTGCATATTCTGGGTGTCTGCGGCACCTTCATGGGCGGCCTTGCGCAACTGGCTCGGGCGGCAGGACATAAAGTTACTGGTTGTGATGCGGGCGTTTACCCGCCCATGAGCGACCAGTTACGCGGTGCCGGTATTGAGTTGATCGAAGGCTTCGATCCGTCACAGTTGGCGCTAAAGCCGGATGTGTTTGTGATTGGCAACGCCGTTTCCCGCGGCAACCCATTGCTCGAAGCAATTCTTGATGCGGGTCTGCCTTATGTGTCTGGTCCGCAGTGGCTTGCAGAACATATTTTGCAAGGTCGCTGGGTGTTGGGTGTGGCGGGTACGCACGGCAAAACAACGACGGCCTCACTGCTCGCCTGGATTCTGGAAGATGCAGGTCTGGCACCGGGCTTTCTAATAGGCGGTGTGCCATGCAACTTTGGTGTCTCTGCAAGATTGCATGGTGCCTTAGAAGATTCACCGTTTTTCGTGATCGAAGCCGATGAGTACGACACAGCCTTTTGCGATAAGCGCTCGAAGTTTGTGCACTACCATCCGCGCACGGCCATTCTGAATAATCTGGAATTCGACCATGCCGACATCTTTGCCGATCTGGGCGCGATCGAAACGCAGTTTCATCATTTAGTACGTACCATGCCGGGTAACGGTCTGATTGTTTCTAACGCCACAGAGCCAGCGCTAACGCGTGTGTTGGAGCGTGGTTGCTGGACACCGGTCGAAGGCTTTGGCGCAGGTAGCGGTTACACCATTACAGGCGATGATGCGACGGGCAGCCTGATCGTGCATGAAGGCAGCAACAAAATCGGTGAGGTTAGCTGGGCGCTAACCGGCGAACATAACCGGATGAACGCTTTGGCCGCGATGTTGGCAGCACGTCACGTGGGGGTGCCGTTGGATAAAGGCCTTGATGCCCTGTCGCGTTTTGAGAATGTTAAACGGCGGATGGAAGTCCGCGGTGTGGAGCGTGGCGTCACGGTTTATGATGACTTTGCCCATCACCCCACTGCGATTGCCACCACAGTGGCCGGCTTGCGCCGCAAGGTGTGCGGTGCGCGCATTCTTGCGGTGATCGAGCCGCGTTCAAACACCATGAAGCTGGGTGTGATGAAGGACCAGCTGCCGCAGAGCCTGGCAGCTTGTGATCGTGTCTATTGCTATGGTGCCAACCTCGGTTGGGATGCGGCTGCAGCCTTGGCTCCCATGGGATCAAATGCAGAAGTCCATGAAGACTTCAATGCCATGGTTCAAGCGATCGTTGCCGAAGCCAAGGCTGGCGACCACGTGCTCGTGATGAGTAATGGCGGCTTTCAGGGAATTCACAACAAGTTATTAGAAGCCCTGATATCATCCTAAAACGCTTTGTATTTTGCGCTCCGCAAACAAGGCACCTTAATTTTCTCTTGGAGAACCCTGCATGAAAAAATCGTTGCTACTGGCCGCACTGCTGGCTACCGCTGGTCTGAATGTTCAAGCGCAAACGGCTGCTCCAGCTGCTGCCCCTGCCGCAGAAGTTGCTCCTGTTGCTGCAGAAGTTACCATCATGACGGCTACTGTTGACTCGGTAAACGCCAAGACTCGTACAGTTATGCTGAAGAACGACCAAGGCCAACTGGCACCAATGAAGGTTGGCAAATCGGTTACTAACTTCAACAAGATCAAGAAGGGTGACACCTTTGTTGTTGAGTATGCGCAAGCTGTAGTTGTTGGTCTGGTTGCTGCACCAAAGGGC
>JBJTFJ010000069.1:0-2254 GCA_046093345.1 Fluviibacter sp.
AACGAAGGAGAGCCAGAAACCCGGGCTCATACCCGCCCAGGGATCTAACAGCAATACAACGACCAAAGCCAGCAGCAGGATTTTAAAGGGTGAGACGTGGCGTCCGGTTAATACGGCGATCGCACCCACCGTGAGCATGAACAGTGTGCGCAATGCCGGTATACCTGCACCGGCAATCAACGTATAAAAGGCGGCGGCAAACCAGCCGCAAAAGACGCCCATCTTCTGCGCTGGCAGTCTAGCTACTAATTTAGGGATCCGCCGCCAGATACTAGACACTAGCAAGGCAATCAGTCCAGAAAATAACGTCACATGCAGGCCTGAAATACTCATCAGGTGGGTTGTACCGGTTTTAGCAAAGACCTGCCATAAAGAACCGGGGATGGCTTTCTGATCGCCAATCGCCAATGCCGTCAGGATGCCGGCATCCGGGTAACCCTCTTGCGGCAAGACTGAGTCAAAGCGATCGCGAATCATCGAACGCAATAGCGCGATTCCCGTAGCAAACCCGGGCACAAAAGCATCCAGACGTTCACCTGTTTTGACATAGCCCGTGGCCCGTATCCCACTCTCAAAAAGTCGGGCTTCCACATCGTATCCATGTGGATTAGCCAAACCATGTGGCCGCTTCAAACGAACAACAAAGGACCAACGCTCTCCGGCTTTTACCGAACCCATGATGGGTGTTTCTGACGTATCGCTATCCTGATAAGCATTCCAGACCGAAAGCTGTATCCGTTTCGGTACGTGAAACTTTGAATCAACATGCTCAACCCGGAATTGGAAGCGCTGTCCACGCGCGGTACGATCTGGCAAAGAATCCACAACACCAGTGATCTGGATGTTTCGCCCCATGGCTGCTTCCGGCAGGGTATCAGCAAGTACAGCCTGACTACGCCAACAGGTATAGCTGACACCGGCAACAAAGCTACTGGCCAGCAGCAAAATCAACAAGTATCGGGATGGTTTTGCAGCGCGCGATGCGCCGTAAATTTGTATACCGACAACACCAGCAGTACTTAATACAGAGAGTAGCCCCCAGGGCCAGGCAGGAATCGCCGGCAAAAACTGGCAGGCCAGCACACCCGTCGCAAATGCAATTAGTAGCGGTGGCACACCTGTCTCATCAACTCAAAGCGTGGCATCCGTCAGCGCACCATCCTGTAAACGCATTGTACGGTCGAGTTGTGCGGCCAGACCCGGATCATGCGAAACCAGCACAAAAGCAACGCCGGATTTAACACTGAGCTCTCTGAATAGCGTGAAGACCTGTTCGGCTGTTTGACGATCCAGGTTACCGGTAGGTTCATCGGCTAACACAACGGATGGTTTGGTAACTAGTGCACGGGCAATGGCCGTGCGTTGACGTTCCCCACCGGATAAAGCGGCCGGGGTATGCAATAAACGGTGCCCCAATCCAACGTACTCAAGCCATTCCCGCGCTTCGGCATCAGCTTCTTCTTTTGGCAAACCGCGCACATAGAGCGGCATGGCCACATTCTCTACTGCCGTGAATTCTGGCAGCAAATGGTGATGCTGATAGACAAAGCCCATATGGCGGTTACGCCACAGACCACGCTCTTTTTCAGACATCGCAGACCAGCTACGCCCGGCGATCAGCACGTCACCTGACGTGGCATGATCCAGACCCCCTAGAAGGTGCAAAAAAGTACTCTTACCAGAACCCGAGGCACCTACTACGGCCACCGATTCACCGGCCTTCAGGTCAAATGACACATCATTCAGTACGACTACATCTTCAGCGCCCGCACCATAAACCTTACTCAGGCCACGACAGGACAACACAAAATCACTCATGACGTAATGCCTCCGCCGGTTGAACCCGTGACGCACGCAGGCTCGGATACAGCGTTGCCAGCAATGTCAGTACAAACGCGGTTGTTGAAATGGTGATCACGTCGTCCCACTGCAGATCCGACGGCAAATCAGAAATAAAGTAGACCTCTCGTGACAGGAAATGAATACCAAACAGTCGTTCAATCGCCGGCACCACCGTATCAATATTCAATGCCAGCGCAACACCACCGGCCACGCCCAAGCCCAGGCCAATCAAACCAATCAATGCACCCTGCACCATAAAGATCATGGCAATACTGCCACGGCTGGCGCCGAGCGTGCGCAAAATGGCGATATCACCACGTTTATCGGTAACGGCCATCACCAGGGTAGAAACAATATTAAAGGCCGCCACAGCAACAATCAAAAACAGAATCAGGAACATCATCCGCTTTTC
>JBJTFJ010000070.1:0-10772 GCA_046093345.1 Fluviibacter sp.
ACCATCTCGGTGCCTTCCGGCAGGGCGATGGCGCCAGTCACGTCGGTCGTACGGAAGTAGAACTGCGGACGGGAGTTGTTGAAGAACGGGGTGTGACGGCCGCCTGCGTCCTTGGCCAGGACGTACACTTCCGATTCAAAGTGGGTGTGCGGCTTGATCGAGCCCGGCTTACACAGCACCTGGCCACGCTCGACTTCTTCGCGCTTGGTGCCGCGCAGCAGGACGCCGACGTTGTCACCGGCTTGACCTTGGTCGAGCAGCTTGCGGAACATTTCAACACCGGTACAGGTGGTCTTGGTGGTCGGCTTGATGCCAACGATTTCCAGTTCTTCGCCAACTTTAACGATACCGCGCTCAACACGTCCGGTGACGACGGTACCGCGACCCGAGATCGAGAAGACGTCTTCGATGGGCAGCAGGAACGGCAGATCAACGGCGCGTTCCGGTGTCGGAATGTAGCTATCCAGGGCAGCGGCCAGCTCAAGAATGGCCGGTTCGCCGATCGGGCTCTGGTCGCCTTCGAGGGCTTTCAGGGCCGAACCCTTGATGATGGGAATGTCGTCACCCGGGAAGTCATACTTCGACAGGAGCTCACGAACTTCCATTTCGACCAGTTCGAGCAGTTCAGCGTCATCCACCATGTCGCACTTGTTCAGGAAGACGATGATGTACGGGACGCCAACCTGACGGGCCAGCAGGATGTGTTCGCGGGTCTGCGGCATGGGGCCGTCAGCGGCCGAGCAGACGAGGATGGCGCCGTCCATCTGGGCAGCACCGGTAATCATGTTCTTGACGTAGTCAGCGTGACCCGGGCAGTCAACGTGTGCGTAGTGACGACCTTCGGTCTCATACTCAACGTGTGCGGTGTTAATGGTGATACCACGTGCCTTCTCTTCCGGCGCCGCATCAATCTGGTCGTATGCCTTGGCTTCACCGCCAAACTTGGCCGCCAGAACGGTGGCGATCGCAGCTGTCAGCGTCGTCTTACCATGGTCAACGTGACCAATCGTGCCCACGTTTACGTGCGGCTTTGTACGTTCAAACTTACCCTTTGCCATTTTTAGACCCTCAAGCCGAAAAAATAAAAGACAGAAAAAACAAAAATCACAAAAAAGACGACAGTACGTCCGGTATCACCAGAGACCTGGTGCCCATGGGCAGGATTGAACTGCCGACCTCTCCCTTACCAAGGGAGTGCTCTGCCACTGAGCTACATGGGCGAATCCCGAACAACTGAATAAACCGTGGAGCGGGTGAAGGGGATCGAACCCTCGTCTTAAGCTTGGAAGGCTTCTGCTCTACCATTGAGCTACACCCGCCCGGCCAAACCGCAGCACGGAGAAAACCGCTTATTCTTCTGATCGTTGGTGGAGGGAGAAGGATTCGAACCTTCGAAGGCTGAGCCGACAGATTTACAGTCTGTTCCCTTTGACCGCTCGGGAATCCCTCCGCACATCAGAACCGAGGATTATTCCTGATTTGCCCCGATGCTGTCAAGCAGCATGCGCATTTTTTATGTTGCCCGCTATTTCGCGGTGCAGCGCGATGAAATATCGCGGCAGTGGTAGAGTGCCATATCACTTTGCGACTGCAAATATGCCTGACCACGCCGGCCATACGCCTCAACTACCGCCTGACTGCGCCCACCCAGCCGACCCCGATCTGCTGAACAGGCTGTTTGCGCATGGACGCACCTATGGCCACTGGCTACCCCGCCCGGTAGACGATGCCTTGCTCATGCGCGTCTGGAACCTGGCCCGTTTAGGCCCGACGGCTGCAAACAGCCAGCCTTTGCGGGTTTTATTTGTTCGCTCCGAGGCTGCAAAGGCAAAGCTGAAGCCCTGCCTGGCCCCCGGCAACGTCGAAAAAACCATGCAAGCCCCTGTCACTGCACTGTTTGCGGCTGATCTACAGTTCTACGATCACCTGCCCCGTCTGTTTCCACACACCGACGCCCGCAGCTGGTTTGCCGGCGACACCCAAAAAGATGCTGCCCGCGAAACCGCTACGCGCAATAGCACCCTGCAAGCAGCCTATTTCATGCTGGCTGCACGCGCCCTGGGTCTGGATTGCGGCCCGATGTCCGGCTTTGATCCTGCGCTAATCAACCAGGCCTTCTTTCCTGACGGTCGTCACACAATCAATTTCATCTGCAACCTGGGGCATGGCGACCCCCAAACGCTGCATCCTCGCCACCCAAGACTGGAGTTTGAAGAAGCATGTCGGATCATCTAGAACGGAGTGGCCACGCCATTCCACATTTCACACCACGTAAAGTTACCCTGCTCTACCTAATTGTTCTACAGGCGCTGCCCACCATGGGCGTGATTGCACTCGGCGCCCCGAGCTATGCGATTTTCGACGAACCCATTCCCTGGATGGGCATGTCCCTGGCAATCGGGGGTATTGCCTTCTTTCTAACGTACCTGGCAAGCTATCCCTGGCGTTACCGCATCATAGAGGGCCTGATTGCACCCCTAACCTGGCTGATTCTGCATCTGGCCGGCAAAGTCTAAGTTTTTAGCCCTAATCCTGATCGGAGGCTGCTGTGAGCGACTCATCAAACAATCCGTTGAACTTTTTACAGGGCATGTGGAACCAGATGGGTTTTCAACTGCCCGGTATGGTGACACCCACCCTGGATGAGGGCGAACTGGACAAACAGATCAAAGATCTGAAGTCGGTTGAAAACTGGCTCCGCATGAATCTGTCGATGCTGCAGATGACCATCCAAAATCTGGAAATGCAGAAATCGGCGCTGGGTACGTTCCGCACGATGAGCGAAAGTTTCACCAATCCTGAAGGTGCTACGGCAGCAGCCGCACAGCCCACTGAAACGCCGTTTAGTGCTTTTTTCAAAATGCCTCAGGGCGCAACGCCGCCCGAACCTCCCCCCGCGCCAGAACCTGAAGCCCCGGCAGCCGCACCCGAAAACGAGGCCGATCTCACCAAGGCTGCCATGTGGCCCTGGGAGATGATGCACGAACTCAACGCCAAGATGCAGGAACAGTTGGCGGATGCAGCGCAGAAACAACCCGCTCGCAAAAAGCCCGCCGGCAGCGCTACCGCGGCCGCCCGCAAAGCCGCCGTTAAAAAACCAGCGGCAAAGCGTACGGCTAAAAAGACGGGCTGATTAGCCCGCTGTTCTAGCGGCGTCTATGGTTTGCTGAACAATCCACGGGCCGCCACCGTACAGAAGCGCGGCGGCACCCATGATAAGCAGGGTGCCAAAAAAGAGCTGCAAGCGTGTCTTGCGCAGCCCTTCGGGAAACGCCCGGCAAAAGAAAATCGGCCCAAAAATCGGCAACAGAATAACAAAGGCGGCCCATAGCCAGCCTCGCGTAATGCTGGCCGGTATGACTACGATATAACCTACCAGTAGCATTACTACACCAACGGCGGCCATGATTGCAACGGTCAGAATAAAAGCGATATCCATCAGATTCTCTCAGTTCATTTTTTCTGTTTAACCGGGCGCTGCCACCCGGGTAACGATAGTTGTTTGGCACGCGAGACTGTCAGCGTATCGGCCGGCGCATCTTTGGTGAGCGTGGTGCCTGCGCCCAGGGTGGCGCCTCGACCCACGGTCACAGGCGCAACCAGCTGGGTATCCGAACCGATAAAGGCATCGTCCTCGATGATGGTGCGGAATTTGTTAGCGCCATCATAGTTACAGGTAATCGTGCCCGCACCAATGTTGACGCGATCGCCCACAGTTGCATCACCCACATAGGCGAGATGATTTGCTTTTGACCCTGCACCCAGCTGCGTATTTTTGAGTTCCACAAAGTTGCCCACATGCGCACCCGCACCCAGCGCGGAGCCGGGACGCAAGCGGGCATACGGCCCCACCACCGCATCTGGACCAACTTCAGCGTGATCCAGGTGACTGAAGGCATCAATACGTGCACCGGCACCAACGGTCACATTGCGGATAACGCAGTAGGGGCCTATCTGCACGCCTTCTTCCAGCACCACATCGCCTTCGAACACACAGCCCACATCAATGCTGACATCGCGGCCACAGGTGAGCGAGCCCCGAATATCGACCCGTGCCGGGTCGGCCAGGCGCACACCCGCTTCAAGCAAACCTTCTGCCTGATGCAATTGCCAGGCGCGTTCAAGCGCCGCCAGCTGTGCTTTTGAATTAACGCCGGCAACCTCCCAGTCGTGGCCGGGAGATACCGTATGCACTGGCACGCCTTGCTGAACGGCCATGGCCAACAAGTCCGTTAGATAATATTCACCCTGCGCATTCTGGTTGGACAGCGCACCCAGCCATGACGCTAGGCGCTGCGCTGGCAAACAGAGGATGCCTGTATTGACCTCGGTTATCCTGCGCTGCTCATCCGTCGCATCTTTTTCTTCGACATTGCAAACGACTTTACCCGCGGCATCACGGACGATTCGTCCATAACCCGTTGGGTTATCCAGTCGTTGGGTAATCAAACCCACGCCATCGCCCGCCGCTTGCAGCAAGGCCTTTAGCGTTGCTGGCTGAATTAGCGGTACATCACCATACAGAATCAGTACCTGACCGTTTTCAGGCAACGGCTGCAATTCGGGCAATGCCATCTGAACGGCGTGCCCCGTGCCTAGTTGCGGCGATTGCAACGCAAAAGATACGCCGGCCTCTGCCAGAGCACCTTCGACAACTGGCGCACCATGACCAACGACGGCGACGGTTTTCTGTGGCTGCAGCGTTGCGGCCGCGGCAATCACATGTTTCACCATGGCTTGGCCGGCAATAGGGTGCAGCACTTTTGGCAAACCGGATCGCATGCGGGTACCCTGACCCGCGGCGAGAATAACCACCTGCAATGGGCGTGTGTGACTCAACACGATCTCCGTTAATTTAAGAACTATTTACCGCTTTGCTTTGCCAGCTTGATCACTGCATCCGTGTTCAGCAGCAGGTCGTTAAAATTCATGCCGCGTTGCTGCAGCATTTTGTAACGCCCGCCTACGATGATCGAGGGCACACCATCAATCTGATACGTCATCGCCAACGCATCGGCTTTTTTCATGGCGTTAGTGACTTCATTCGAATAATAAACTTCGGAGAATTTCTTAGCGTCCACACCCGGCTGGGCAGCCGCCCACTGCAGCACGGCCTGATCGTCGTACAGCGTTTTGCCTTGCTGATGAATGGCTGCGAAAGCGCCCATATCCAAAGCCGTTAGTTTCAGCGTCTGAATGGTGTAGAACAAACGACCCAGCACCACCCATTGCGGGCGGCCAAAGGTTACCGGCACACGACGCACAACGACATCTTTCTGTTTCTTGGACCAGCGCTCGAAAGGCTCTGAAAAATCGTGGCAGTGCGGGCAACCGTAAGAGAAGAACTCCAGCACTTCGATTTTGCCACCCACGGTTTGTAACGTTGGCGTATTCAGCGGTGCGTAAGTCTGGCCAGCAATGGCAACGCCCGTTGCGTTCGCCGCCGGCGCCAATGTGCCACCCAGCGCACCCTGCGCCAAAGCGCTAGTCGATGAAGCTGCGGCTGCAACACCGCCAATTAACGTAGCAAGAAATTGACGGCGTTGCATAAGCACTCCGGTTTAGTTACGGGCAGGCACGGAATCGATACCGGCTTCTTTGAGTTCATTACGTGCACGGTTAGCATCATCCTGGCGCTTGAACGGGCCAATCTTCACGCGGAACCATACTTTTTCACCAACAACGCCTTTCTGAATCGAGGCATCAAAACCTTGTAGCGCTAGATTTGCCTTCTGGGCTTCGGCATCCGATTGCTTCTGGAAAGAGCCCGCCATCAGGTAAAAGCCGGCTGGCGCTTCAGGCGCGGCAGCTGGTGCATTAGTCGCAGGCTTCGCCGATGCATCGTCAGTTGTTTTGGCTGGCGGTGTAGTGCCATCGGTTTTTCCCGACAGAATGTCCGGAAACTGGAAGCGCTTTTCAGGCGATGGGTCGCCGGGCTTACCTGGCAGTGGAATAGGCTTGCCGTCTTCGCTTTGCACGTTCACCGCGGGCGGGGGCACAGGCGTGCCTGCATCTGCAGCGGTTTTGGCATCGCCCTTGGCAACCGGCGTTGCTGTTTTATCGATGAACGGCGACGGCATGCGGTTAAACCACCAGGCCACCGCAGCTGCGATTACCAGTCCAAGAACCAGGCCGTAAAAGATGCCCCTTAAAGCGCCCCCACCCGATGCCGATTCACGGTCTCGGGAAGAATGGCGGTTCGGTTTATAGTCTCGGGACATAGCAGCCTTTGTAAATAATCTCGCCAGATTACAGGGTTTCCGCAGCGGAAACTACATCGATTCCGGGCAAGATACGCCCAACAAAGTCATGCCGTTACGAATCACCTGGCGGACGGCCACCGACAGTGCCAGACGGGCACAAGTCAGTTCGGCATCGTCCAGTAGCATCCGTTCGGCGTTGTAGTAACCGTGAAATTCGGCCGCCAGATCGCGCAGATAGAAGGCCACCTGGTGTGGTGCCAGATCACGGGCTGCCGCATCAATCACTTCCGGGAAGCGCCCCAGAAATGCGGTCAACGCTGCTTCACGCGGATTCGTCAACAAGCCTAGATCAGCATCTTTCAGATCGGCTTCCACGCCGTTCCACTGAGCCATCAGGGAGCAGATACGGGCATGGGCGTACTGGATGTAATACACCGGGTTATCCGCGCTCTGACTCTTGGCCAGATCCAGATCGAAGTCCAGATGCTGGTCTGCCTTGCGCAGAACATAGAAGAAACGGCAGGCATCGTCACCCACTTCGGCACGCAGCGAACGCAGTGTCACGTAATCGCCTGATCGGGTCGACATCGAGGCTTTCTCACCGTTGCGATAGAGCACCGCAAACTGCACCAGAGCGATATCCAGCTTGGCCGGATCCAGCGCCAGCGCCTGAACAGCGCCCTTCACCCGCGGAATGTAACCATGGTGGTCGGCGCCCCAGATATTGATCATGCGATCAAAACCGCGCTCGTACTTGTTCAGGTGGTAGGCAATATCCGACGCAAAATAGGTGTAGAGGCCATTGTCACGCTGCACGACGCGGTCTTTTTCGTCACCGAAATCCGTAGAACGGAACCAGCGTGCGCCATTTTTCTCATAAATATGACCGGCAGCATCGAGCTTTTCGAGACAACGGGCAACCAGGCCGGTATCAAATAGCGAGTTTTCCGAGAACCAGTTCTGGAAATCCACGCCAAAACCATCCAAGTCATCACGGCCATCGGCTAGCTGCTCGGACAGTGCATGTTGGTGTACATATGGCCAGTCTTCGCCCAACAGCTTCTTACCGTTAGCGATCAACGCATCCAGATGCAGCTCACGCTGGGTCTTGGCTTCATCGTCGGCACGGCTGCCATCCGGCAGGCCTGGCGTACCTTCCAGCACCACAAGCTTATTGCGGACATATTTGTCGCCATGGGCATTAGTCAGCTGACGCGCCATTTCCCGCACATAGTCGCCCTGATAGGCGTTTGGCGGGTAATCAATGGTCACGCCATGCTGATCCAGATAACGGATCCAGGTCGAAATCGCCAGAATATCCATCTGACGACCTGCATCATTCACATAATATTCACGCGTTACGTCCCAGCCGGCAAAAGCCAGCAGGTCCGACAGGCTGGCACCGTATGCTGCGCCTCGGCCATGCCCTACATGCAGCGGGCCGGTCGGGTTGGCCGACACAAACTCCACCAGCACCTTGGCATTGTTGCCCTGGGCACTCCGGCCAAAATTAGCTGCCTGATCCAGCACCGTATTCACTACACGGGTCTTGGCATCCGCCTGCAGGGCAAAATTAATAAAGCCAGCACCGGCAATATTCACCTCGCTCACCAGCGGTGATGCAGGCAAAGCCTCAACGATGCGTTCTGCAATAACGCGCGGCGCCAATTTGAGCGCACGGGCCAATTGCATGGGCAAATTAGTGGCGAAATCCCCATGGCTCGCCTGCTTTGGGCGCTCCAGATGGATGGGGGTATCGGTGTGTTCCGGGGCAACGCTGGCAAGGGCAACTTGCAGCAAGCCGGTGATGTGTTCGCGGCTATCAAAAGTCATGGGTAAAATTATACCTTCTGGCTCGCCATCCCGTGGGCCTCACCTATGAAAGCCGACCGCATATGCGTCTGCAGCGTCTAACCCGTATTCTTTATGTCAGCTGGAAGAACGGGCTGCTTACCATGCTCGTTGAAGCCGAACCAGATGGCCGCGTGGCACGCTGGCTGGGTTTCTACGCCCGCCGTCGGCATTTTACCAAGCCCCGCGCAGTACGCTTGCGTGAGGCGCTAGAATCGCTCGGCCCCATCTTCGTTAAGTTCGGCCAGATGCTTTCTACCCGCCGCGATCTATTGGCGCAGGACTTTGCTGACGAGCTGGCCAAGCTGCAGGATCGGGTGCCGCCGTTTGATTCGGCGCTGGCCATGGCCGAAATCGAGCGCGGACTAGGCATGCCGATAAGCGAGGCCTATAGCGAATTCGATCCCAAACCGATTGCCTCTGCATCTGTTGCTCAGGTGCACTTCGCTCGCCTGCACGACGGCCGCGATGTGGCCGTTAAAGTACTGCGCCCGGGCATGCACCGGATTGTGGATCATGACATTGATCTACTCGACACCTTCGCTCAACTCATCGAACGCTTTTCCGAAGACGGCCGCCGGTTGAAGCCACGCGAGGTCGTTGCCGAATTTGCCAAACACCTACACGACGAATTCGATCTGGTGCGCGAAGCGGCCAATGCCTCACAGCTACGTCGCAATTTCGAGAAAAGCCCCCTGCTCGTCGTACCCGAGGTCTATTGGGACTTCTGTGCCACGAACGTGATGACCATGGAACGTATGCATGGCATTCCGGTGGGGCGCGTCGACGAGCTGCGTGACGCTGGCATTGATCTCAACCGCCTATCCAGCGCGGGCGTAGAGATTTTCTTCACGCAGGTCTTCCGTGACGGGTTCTTTCATGCGGATATGCACCCCGGCAACATTCTTGTAGCGCATGATGGCCGCTACGTGGCTCTGGACTTTGGCATCGTCGGCACGCTCAACGACGTCGATAAGAATTACCTGGCACAGAACTTTCTGGCCTTCTTCCAGCGTGATTATCGTCGCGTTGCCGAAGTACACGTCATCTCCGGCTGGGCACCAAAGGAAACGCGCATCGACGAATTCGAAGCAGCGATTCGCACCGTCTGCGAACCCATCTTCGACAAACCGCTCAAAGATATTTCTTTCGGCAAGATTCTGCTACGCCTCTTCCAGACTTCCCGCCGCTTTAACGTTGAAGTGCAGCCGCAGCTGGTGATGTTGCAGAAGACCCTGCTCAATATCGAAGGCCTGGGGCGCCAACTGAATCCGGATCTGGATCTCTGGAAAACCGCCAAGCCATTTCTCGAACGCTGGATGAGCGAGCAGGTGGGCATACGCGGATTCATCGATGGCATGAAGCGTGAGGGACCCAACTGGGCAAAGATCCTGCCGCAACTGCCGCGCCTGATGCATGACTACCTAGCGCCAGATGACGAACGTATCAAAGCAGACGAGAAAGCGCTGCGCGAACTGCGTCGAACTGTGCGCCATCAAAAACACATGCTATGGGTCAGCATCAGCCTTGCCACGTTAGCGCTTGCAGTATCTGCCGCGCTCTTCATCGTTAACGCACAGCCATGACGCCGCTACTCGGGTTTATTACGCTGTACCTGCTGGCCTCGATTGGTATCGGCCTGCTGGCAGCAACCCGGGTAAAAAATGCACGTGACTTTGCTGTAGCAGGGCGCTCGCTACCGCTACCGGTGGTTACCGCTACCGTCTTCGCCACCTGGTTTGGTGCAGAAGCGGTCTTGGGTGTTTCAGCCACCTTCGTCAAAGACGGTCTTCGCGGCGTCGTGGCCGATCCCTTTGGCGCATCGCTCTGCCTTATTCTTGCCGGCTTCTTTTTTGCCAGCAAGCTGTATCGACTCAACCTGCTGACCATTGGCGACTACTATCGCCTACGCTACAACCACACGGTTGAATGGCTCAGCACACTGGCTATCGTAGTCTCCTATCTGGGATGGGTCTCGGCACAGATCAAAGCGCTCGGTCTGGTTTTCTATACCGTCACCGGCGGTCTGATTCCGCAAGACAAAGGCATGATTCTCGGTGCCGCCATTGTGCTCACATACACGGTGCTCGGCGGCATGCTTTCGGTGGCTATTCTCGACTTCGTGCAGATCACCGTCATCATGGGCGGCCTAATCTACATCGCTACCATCGTTAGCGATCTGGCTGGCGGCGCAGGTAATGTCATTGCTCATGCCGATGCAGCGGGCAAACTGGATTTCTTCCCCTCCGGCGGCATGGATGTCTGGGTGCCGTTCGTCGGCGCCTGGATGACCATGATGCTCGGTTCTATCCCGCAGCAGGATGTATTTCAGCGCATCTCGTCCGCTAAAAGCGAGCGCATTGCCATGGCCGGCTCTATCCTCGGCGGTTCGCTGTATTTCTTGTTCGCATTCATTCCGATGTTCCTGGCGTACGCCGCCACGCTGATCGACCCCGCAATGTTCAGTAGCCTGCTGGATACTGACTCACAATTAGTGCTACCCACACTCATCCTGCAGCACACGCCCGTTTTCGCTCAAGTCATCTTTTTCGGCGCGCTGCTCTCAGCCATTATGAGCTGCTCCTCGGCCACGCTACTGGCACCGTCGGTTTCGTTCACCGAAAACATTCTGCGCCCGATGTTGCCGCACATCTCGGATCGTATTTTCTTGTGGTTGATGCGCATTGTCATTGTGGCTTTTGCTGGCATGGTGCTGGC
>JBJTFJ010000071.1:0-40401 GCA_046093345.1 Fluviibacter sp.
CCGTGAAGATGGTACTGAGTGTGGTCCGAACGAGAAGGGTATTGCTGCTGTTGTACCGCCAATGCCGCCAGGCTGTCTGTCGACGGTGTGGGGTCAGGATGAGCGCTTTGTCAGCACCTACTTCAGCCTTTTTAAAGAGCCACTGGTCTACTCGTCGTACGACTGGGCGATTAAAGATGAGAATGGTTACTTCACCATCCTGGGTCGTACTGATGACGTGATCAACGTTGCCGGCCACCGCTTAGGCACCCGTGAAATCGAAGAAGCTGTCCAGAACCACAAGGCAATTGCTGAAGTGGCTGTGGTTGGCGTTGAAGATAAGCTTAAGGGTCAGGTACCGATCGCGTTCGCCGTGGTCAAAGACGCCGGTGTTGTGGCAACGCCAGAACAAGTCAAGGCACTCGAGAAGGAAGTCATGGGTACCGTTGACGGCATCCTGGGGGCTATTGCACGTCCGGGCCGCGTTTACTTTGTGACCGCGCTGCCGAAGACACGTTCGGGCAAGATGCTGCGTCGTTCGCTGCAGGCGCTGGCCGAAGGCCGTGACCCAGGTGATCTGACCACCATCGATGATCCATCGACCATCGAGAACATTAAGAAGATGGTTGCTGCTGGTTAATCGGTAGCAGCAAAAGAAACGGCCTGTCGAAAGACAGGCCGTTTTTGTTTGTGAGCACGTTGCGTGCAAAATTTTCTGTTGCTAGTCTGTGAAAAGGCTTTCCGGCGGTTGTGCAAGTTTTTCGATTAAAGCACCAAGGCCTAAAGCCGAGAGCGAATGAGGTAACCGCACTGGGTTCATGGTCGACATTAACCGGATGGTTCCTTTGCCTACGAGTGATTCGGCGCCAGCAACCTTGCAGGCTTGTCGTGCAACAGCATCCGCAACGCCAACCAGATGTGCATGGTCACCAATGAGTCGGTTGAGGGTAGGGACCAGGAAGTCATAGTGCGTGCAGCCCAGAACCACCTGGTCTACGCCTTGGTTTATTAAGGGTAGTAATTGTGAATTGATGTCTTCAACAATTGAAGGCGCATCAAGATTCAGATTTTCGACCTCGGTCGCCCAGCCGTGGCAGGGGATGATGTGTACAGTTTTGTGTGGCGCATGGCGCGCAATGAGTAACGCGAGGCGCTGGCTCTTGGCGGTCGCTGCTGTTGCAAGTACGGCGATCTTGCCCGTTTCGGTATTCTGTGCGGCAGGTTTAATGCCAGGCTCAACCCCAACAATAGGTATGCTTGGGTGCTCGGCGCGTAAGGCTTCAATGGCTTCAGCAGTAGCTGTATTGCAAGCGACTACTAGAGTAGTGCAGCCTTCGTTAATGAGGGCTTTGCCCATGGCCAATACACGGACGCGAATCTGATCCGGGGTTTTGTTGCCATAAGGCACATGTGCCGTGTCTGCTGCGTAGATGAGGTCTGCAGCCGGACAGAAATTTGCCAGGGCACCGAGTACCGACAGCCCGCCCAGACCGGAGTCAAAGACTCCGATCACGGGACGTTGCGCTATCGACACCCGGTGGATTTCCTGCGGGTGATGCTTAGGACTTGACCGGAATTTTGCCGATCTTGATTTGCCACTCTTTCGGGCCGGTTTCGTGTACCGAGGTACCCGACGAGTCGACGGCAACAGTAACAGGCATATCTTCTACGGTGAACTCGTAGATGGCTTCCATGCCCAGATCGGCAAAGCCGACAACCTTGGCTTCTTTAATTGCTTTAGAAACCAGGTAAGCGGCACCGCCAACGGCCATGAGGTAAGCGGCCTTGTTGTCGCGGATGGCTTCAATGGCAACCGGGCCACGCTCTGCCTTGCCCACCATGGAGATGAGGCCGGTTTTTTCCAGCATCATGCGGGTGAACTTATCCATACGGGTAGCCGTTGTTGGGCCCGCTGGGCCAACAACTTCATCGCGAACCGGGTCAACCGGGCCAACGTAATAGATAACGCGGTTGGTGAAGTCGACCGGAAGTTTTTCGCCACGGGCCAGCATGTCTTGAATACGCTTGTGCGCGGCATCGCGACCGGTGAGCATTTTGCCGTTGAGCAGCAGGATGTCACCTGGTTGCCACGAAGCGACTTCTTCTTTGGTCAGCGTGTCGAGGTTAACGCGCTTGGCTTTCTTAACATCCGGTGCCCAGGTAACGTCTGGCCAATCTTCTACTTTAGGTGTCGGCAAGTGAGCCGGGCCGGAACCATCGAGGTGGAAGTGGACGTGGCGGGTGGCAGCACAGTTCGGAATCATGGCCACGGGCAGCGAAGCGGCGTGGGTTGGGTAATCCAGAATTTTCACGTCAAGTACGGTAGTTAAGCCGCCCAGACCCTGAGCACCAATGCCGAGAGCGTTAACCTTCTCGTACAGTTCGAGGCGCAGTTCTTCAACACGGGTGAGCGTGTGGCCTTCGGCAGCCTTGGCTTGTAGTTCGTGGATATCGCAGGGAGCCATCAGGGATTCTTTGGCCAGGAGCATGGCCTTTTCTGGGGTGCCACCAATGCCGATGCCGAGGATGCCTGGTGGGCACCAGCCAGCGCCCATGGTCGGTACCGTTTTCAGTACCCAGTCTACGATCGAGTCGGATGGATTGAGTGCGTAGAACTTGGTCTTGTTTTCCGAACCGCCACCCTTGGCAGCGCAGATGACTTCGAGTTCGTCACCCGGGACGATTTCATAATGAACAACGGCCGGGGTGTTGTCTTTGGAGTTCTTGCGGGCGCCAGCCGGGTCGAGGAGCACAGAAGCACGCAGGGTGTTGTCCGGGTTCAGGTAGGCGCGACGCACCCCCTCATTAACCATTTCCTGAACGCTCAGGGTGGCATCCCACTTCAGGTTCTGACCGACTTTGAGGAAGACGACTGCGATGCCGGTATCCTGGCAGATCGGGCGGTGGCCTTCGGCGGCCATGCGCGAGTTAGTCAGAATCTGGGCAATGGCATCTTTGGCGGCCGGGCTTTCTTCGCGCTTGTAAGCTTCGCCCAGGGCTTTAATGTAGTCGAGCGGGTGGTAATAGCTGATGTACTGGAAGGCATCGGCGATGGACTGGATGAAGTCTTCTTGCTTGATAGCGGTCATGGTTGTTTCCCGGACGACTGTTAATGGGTTGAAAGCTTAAAAGCGTTGCGCAGCTTGAAATTTTGCGCTTTTCGAATTGTAATGAAAACGGCATTGTTTGGCACGATTTGATCAGGATCAATAAATGGTGCGATGCCGCACAAAACCCGCGTCAATAAAGGCTTTTGCGTGTAAGCAGGGTGTAAGGCTTAGGTCATTTAATGATCACGTACCCAGCGTACGGCCCGTGGTCTGATTTCAGTCCGCGGTGTCCAGATGCCGGCCCGAAATGCAAATGCATATCGGAGAAACCAGGCAGTATCTAACAATAGCGAGGAGATGCAACATGTCGAATGCCAAGGTGTACCAACCGTCCCCGGATTTCGTCAAGAACGCGGCTGTATCGGGCATGGAAGGGTACAAGGCGCTGTGTGCCGAAGCAGAACAAGATTACGAAGGTTACTGGGGCAAGCGCGCCAAAGAGCTCCTGAGCTGGCAAACGCCGTTCACTAAAATTCTCGACGAGTCGAAAGCACCAACTTACGGCTGGTTTGTTGATGGCAAGCTGAATGCCTCTTACAACTGTCTGGATCGTCAGGTTGAGCGTGGCCTGGGCGACAAAGTTGCGCTGATTTTTGAAGCTGATGATGGTCAGGTGACCAAAGTTACCTACAAAGAGCTGCTGGCTCGCGTATCTAAGATCGCCAATGCGCTTAAGGAACTGGGCGTAGAAAAGGGCGATCGCGTCATTATTTACATGCCAATGACCATTGATGGTATTGCTTCGATGCAGGCTTGTGCCCGTATCGGTGCAACGCACTCGATCGTGTTCGGTGGCTTCTCG
This sequence comes from Fluviibacter sp., assembly GCA_046093345.1. Classification (GTDB taxonomy): domain Bacteria; phylum Pseudomonadota; class Gammaproteobacteria; order Burkholderiales; family Rhodocyclaceae; genus Fluviibacter. The sequence continues at coordinate 3,892 of JBJTFJ010000071.1, forward strand.
GCACAATCGCTGCGCGATCGTATTGAAGATGCTGGCGCCAAGGTGCTGATCACCAGCGATGGCCAGTTCCGTGGTGGTAAGTCTCTGCCATTGAAGGCGATTGCCGACGAAGCATTCGGCATGGGTGGTTGTGATGCATGTAAGAAGGTGCTGGTATTCAAGCGTACCGGTGCAGACGTAGCAATGACCGCAGGTCGTGATGTTTGGGCTGACGACATCGTCAACAAGCAATCTGATCAGTGCGAGCCAGTCTGGGTTGACGCAGAACACCCACTGTTCCTGCTCTATACCTCGGGTTCGACAGGTAAGCCAAAGGGTGTTCAGCACTCGACCGGTGGCTATCTGTTGCACGCCATGCTGACCATGCTTTACACCTTCGATCTTAAGAAGGAAGACATTTTCTGGTGTACGGCCGATATCGGTTGGGTTACCGGCCACACTTACATCACCTACGGCCCATTGGCCTGTGGTGGTACCGAAGTGGTTTTCGAAGGTATCCCGACATTCCCGAATGCCGGTCGTTTCTGGGACATGATCCAGAAGCACAAGGTCAGCATTTTCTACACGGCACCAACCGCGATCCGTTCGCTGGTCAAGGCTTCGGATACCGATCCTGCTGTGCATCCTAAGAAGTATGACCTGTCGAGCCTGCGTCTGCTGGGTTCGGTAGGCGAGCCAATCAACCCAACCGCATGGGAGTGGTACTACGAGAACGTTGGTGGTAGCCGCTGCCCAATCGTTGATACCTTATGGCAAACCGAAACCGGCGGTCACATGATTACTCCAATGCCAGGCGCAACGCCACTGGTTCCGGGTTCGTGTACGCTGCCGTTCCCAGGTATCCAGGCCGCCGTTGTTGACGAAACCGGTAACGAAGTACCTTGGGGTCAGGGCGGTATTCTGGTTGTTAAGAAACCATGGCCATCGATGATTCGTATGGTTTGGGGTGATCCAGATCGCTTCAAGAAATCGTACTTCCCAGAAGATCTGGGCGGCAAGCTGTATCTGGCCGGTGATGGCGCGATTCGCGATGCTGAAAATGGTTACTTCACCATTACTGGTCGTATCGATGACGTGCTGAACGTGTCGGGTCACCGCATGGGCACCATGGAAATCGAGTCGGCACTGGTTGCTAACCCGATGGTTGCTGAAGCCGCCGTGGTTGGTCGTCCAGATGACCTGACCGGTGAAGCCATTGTGGCCTTCGTGGTTCTGAAGGGCCCACGCCCAACAGGCGACGAAGCGAAGAAGGTTATCAAGGAACTGTCGGACTTCGTTGGCAAGGAGATCGGTCCGATCGCCAAGCCAAAAGACATCCGCTTTGGTGACAACCTGCCGAAGACCCGTTCGGGCAAGATCATGCGTCGTCTGCTCCGCTCCCTGGCTAAGGGTGAGGAACTCACGCAAGATACCTCGACACTGGAAAACCCACAGATTCTTGAACAGCTCAAGGGTTAATGGGGGTTCGGCGTGCGGTTGGAGAGCCGCACGCCGAATTGATGGGCTACTAAAGATATACGGAGGAGGGTGGCCCTTCACCGGTTTAAATACCGGTCTAAGAGCTGATCCTAAGAATCAGCCAGCAACTTCAGTCTGTTTACAGCCGGAGTTGTAACAAACAGAGAAGCCGGCGTGGGTTACTGCGCCGGTTTTTCACTTTAAGTGTTTGAGTATTTGGTAATAGGAGCAGTTGATGCCCAAAGGGATACAGAAAAGTGTGCCCAAGCTTGCCATCGTTGGTTCGCTGGCATTGTTGGCATTCAACTATCCCATCCTGTCCCTGTTTCGTGGTCATCTATTCTCAGTGCCAGCGCTCTATGTAGGGTTGTTCGGTGCCTGGTTGTTAATTATTGTGCTGGCCCGATTGGCTGCCGAGCCGCGGCGTCGTGGCTTGTTCCGTGCGTCATCCGATGTGGAGCTGCCTAAGCCATGATCGCCTCCTGGCTGGTTGGCCTGCTGACCTTCGTTTATCTAGGCGCATTGTTCGCTATCGCACGCTTTGGAGATCGCCGTGCGGATGCCGGACGTTCTGTGATGACATCAACGGTCTATGCCCTGGGCATTGCCGTGTACTGCACTTCCTGGACTTTTTACGGTAGCGTGGGACGCGCCACTACCGGCGGCTTTAGTTTTCTGACCATCTATCTTGGTCCGACGATCATGTTCCTGTTTGCGGCAGTCATTCTCAAAATGATCCGCATCAGTAAGACATTGCGTCTCACATCCATCGCTGACTTTATCTCTGCCCGTTACGGCAAAAGCCCCTTGCTGGCCGGGCTGGTGACGGTGATTGCCGTGATCGGCATCATTCCCTATATCGCGCTGCAGTTAAAAGCCATTTCCTATAGCCTGCGCATTCTTTTTCCTGATGATGCCGAAGCGCTTATTCCGGATGCGCTGGAAGCGCTGGCCTTCATGCCCGATTCGACCGCCATCATTGCGATCATTCTTGCGGCCTTTACGATTGTATTCGGAACGCGACATCTGGATGTGACCGAGCGGCACGAAGGGATGGTGTTGGCGGTTGCCTTTGAATCCCTGTTCAAACTCGTCGCCTTTATGGCGGTGGGGGTGTATGTCGTCTGGTTCCTAAATGATGGCCTTGCCGATATTTTCTCGCGCGCCGAGATCATGCCGAAAATTGCCAACTTGCTGCAGCCGGATTCCGTTAGTTACACGAACTGGTTTTCGTTGACGATCCTTTCCGGATTGGCGATTCTAATGTTGCCTCGCCAGTTCCAGATTACGGTAGTTGAGAACGTTGACGAAAACCACATGCGTCGCGCCGTATGGCTATTCCCCCTCTATTTGTTGCTGATCAATCTATTCGTCATGCCTATCGCTTTGGCCGGCATGCTGCACTTTGATGGCAAGCCCTTTGTTGCAGATACCCTTGTGCTTACTTTGCCGCTAGCCGAGGGTAATTCGGCGATGGCGCTGTTAGCCTTCCTGGGTGGCCTATCGGCAGCTACAGGGATGGTGATTGTTGAAACTATTGCGTTGGCGACCATGGTTTCCAATGATCTTGTGGTGCCTTTTCTGCTTCGTAATGCCTCGGAGTTTTCGCGGCGCAAAGATCTGAGCGGACTGATCATGCTGATCCGTCGCTGCACCATTATTTTTCTGCTCCTGCTGGGTTATTTGTATTTCCGTGGGGCAGGTGAGGCCTATGCGCTGGTGTCGATTGGTCTGATTTCGTTTCTGGCGGTGGCTCAGTTTGCCCCATCATTGCTGGGTGGTATGTACTGGAAGGATGGTAATCGCAAAGGCGCCCTGGCAGGCTTGCTCCTTGGCTTTAGTCTCTGGCTATATACCGCGTTGCTGCCTTCTTTTGCGCGCTCCGGCTGGATCGATAGCGGCTTTATTACGGAAGGCCCATTCGGGCTCAATCTTTTGGCAGCACATGGCCTCTTCGGTCTAACCTCGCTAGACCCGATTGCCCACACATTGTTCTGGAGCATGTTCTTTAACGTGGGTGCCTATTTTGTTGTGTCGATCATGACCCGGCAGGATGCGAATGAGGTAGCGACTGCTAACCAGTTCGTTAACATCAATAGCAGCGCCCAGCTCACCACCCGTATATGGCGCGGGACGGCCTCGGCTGATGCGCTGATTGAACTGCTCAAGCGTTTCCTAGGGCCTAAGCAGGCGCAGAATCGTTTGCAGCTATATGCCCGAAGCCGGGGACTAGGCAAGATCGCTAATCTTCAGGCCGATGCAGACTTTGTAGTCTTTTCGGAAACGCAGTTAGCCGGCGCCATTGGCTCAGCCAGTGCGCACGTTATGGTGAGCTCTGTGGTTCAGGAAGAAGAGCTGGGCCTCGATGAAGTGCTGAACATTCTGGATGAGGCATCTCAGGTACGCGCGCACTCACGAGAGCTGGAACGTAAATCGGCCGAGCTGGAGGCTGCAACGCGTGAATTGCGCGAAGCTAACGATAAATTGCTGGAGTTGGACCGTTTAAAAGATGATTTCATGTCGACGGTTACTCATGAGTTGCGTACCCCGCTGACTTCGATACGTGCGTTTTCTGAGATGCTGCATGATGATCCGGAGATGGCCGCCGAAGACCGTACACGATTCCTCGGGATTATTGTGGGTGAGGCTGAGCGGCTGACTCGCCTTATTAATCAGATTCTGGATTTTGCCAAGCTTGAGTCCGGACGCGTTGAATGGGATATGGCTGAACTGGATCTGCGGGACTTGCTTAGTGATACAGCTGAGTCCATGGCCGGCCTTTTTCGGGAGCGTGGTGCCGAGTTTCTACTGAATCTTCCTGCAGGTGAAGCACCAGTTCTTGTTAATGTAGACCGTGATCGTACCAAGCAGGTGTTCATCAATCTGCTCTCTAACGCGGTTAAATTTGTCCCTTTAGAGGCTGGTCTAGTGACCGCAACTCTCAAGACAGCCGATGGCGTTGCAACCGTATCTGTTCACGACAATGGCCCAGGGATTCCACTTGAGTATCAGAGCATCATCTTCGAACGTTTCCGGCAGGGTGGTAACACTATGACGGATAAACCCCAGGGAACAGGTCTGGGCTTGCCAATCAGCCGAGAAATTGTTGAACACTTCGGCGGTAAACTTTGGGTTGAAAGCTCAACGGGTGAAACCCGGGCAGACGGGACCAATGTTGCTTCCGGATCGACCTTCTATTTCACGATTCCACTGGCGCAGGAATGACAAACAAGGAGCACACCATGAGCCATAAAATTCTGATTGTTGATGATGAACCGAATATCGTGATGTCCATCGAGTTTCTGTTGAAAAAGGAAGGATTCACAACTGAAACAGCCGGAGATGGGGATGTGGCGTTGGATAAAGTGCGTAGCTTTGTTCCTGATCTGATGTTGCTCGATGTGATGATGCCAAAAAAATCAGGGTTCGAAGTCTGCGAAATCCTACGTGCTGATAGCTCTGTCCGACAGCCTCGTATCATCATGCTAACGGCTAAAGGACGAGAAACCGAGCAGGCAAAGGGTCTGGCTCTTGGAGCAGATGCTTACATGCTTAAACCATTCTCTACAAAAGATCTGGTGGCCAAGATTAGAGAGATCCTGGCGGCTTGATTTTGGGGTAGGCCCTGTACTTTAAGAATTTGAGGGTGCTTAGATGTTGTTACGTGATTTGACTGCGAAGTGGCGCTTTGTACTGGCCGTGGCCGTGTTGGGGCTGCTGATGACAGGCCCCTTTTTATTGACTTCGGTATTAATCTGGCTAGGTGCATCGCCGGGGATGCGGGAAGTATTGGTGCAGCATCTGTTACCGCAAGTGCCTCTGGGCGGTATGTTGACGGCAACTGGTTTTGTATTGGGGCTCGCGCTAATCCGTAGGCTTTTTAACCGGTATGTAACTGGCATGGCAGCGATGGTTGAAGAGTTGCGGCTCATGCTGGGTTCAAACCGTTCGTTTCGTATCACTGAGGAAGGCCCTCCTGAGTTGCGTGAATTGGTGCGTGCGATTAATGATCTGGCGACTCAGCGTGATGCTTATATTGATGATGTAGAAAGCCAGGTAACCAAAGCCAAGGCTAACGTTGAAGAAGAAAAGAATCGTTTAGCGGCGCTCATGTCGGAATTGGCTCAGGCAGTTGTGGTTAGCAATCTTGATGGGCGCATCCTGCTATACAACAACAGAGCGCGTTATATGTTCGAGTCTCTCGCTAAGGGACCAACCTCGGTATCGAGCGGTGCGCTGATTGGTTTAGGTCGTTCAATTACATCGATCCTTGAAGCAAGTCAGGTTGATTACGCACGAGATACGATTCGTATTCAGCTAGAACGGGGCAATCGCCACCCGGTCGCCAATTTTGTGACAACAACAGATAACGGCCAGTTGATTCGAGTCCAAATTGCCCCGGTTTTGCGTAGCCGCCCAGACACCCAGGAGGTGCAAGTAGCCTCTGGGTATATCTTGCTAATCGAAAACATTACGCGTTTACTCGAGCAGGAGTCCCGTCGAGATGCGGCTTTGGGCGACCTTACGGAAGGGAGTCGCGCATCGTTGGGGACCTTGCGTGCAGCTGTAGAAATGCTGGCTGATAACCCGGATATGAGTACTGAAGACCGGGAACGATTTGTAAGTGTGCTGGCCTCTGAAGTAACCCGAATGAGTCAGCGGCTTGATAACACGCTGACACTGCTTGCAGATACATTGCGCCAACATTGGCCGTTGGACGACATGCTTGCCGCAGACGTCATTGAAGCGGCAGGGCGGCGTGTCCAGGAGCGCCTGAAGCTACCGGTTGATGTAGATACAGCGACGACCGAGCCTTTGTGGATTCGTGCCGATAGTTTTTCACTGGTTAGTGCCATTGCCTATTTGGCTACGAAGATTGAAGAGGCAGGCGATGTCCGTTCTTTTGTACTGAAGCTTGGTTCTGATGAGAAGTTCGTGCACATTGATCTGCTGTGGACAGGCTTGTCGATGTCTTCGGAGACGGTGTTGTCATGGGAAATTGAACCCATGCGTGAAGATCATGGCGTAAATCCACCTACCTTGCGAGAGGTTCTGGATAGACACGCGGGTGAGATCTGGTATCAGCGTCAACGTACAACGTCTCAGGCTTCAATTCGGTTGTTGCTGCCGAAAGCTAAGCCAGATCAGGATTTGTTAGTGAAAACTGATCGTGAACCTTCAAATGATCGGCCCGAGTATTACGATTTTGATTTGTTCGATCGCCCGATGGGTCAGGTGGATCTTGATCAGCCATTATCGAACCTTGTTTATACCGTCTTTGACACCGAGACAACGGGGTTGGAGCCAGCAAACGGCGACGAGATTATCCAGATCGGGGCGTTGCGTATCGTCAATGGACGGTTGCTACATCAGGAAAACTTTGATCAGCTTGTTGATCCTCGTTGCCAGCTAAAAGCAGCCAGCATAGCGATTCATGGCATAACCGACAGCATGCTACTAGGACAGCCTACGATTGATCTTGTGTTGCCGGCATTCCACGATTTTTGCGCTGACACCGTCTTGGTTGGCCATAACGTGGCCTTCGATATGCGCTTCCTGGAATTGAAGGAATCAGCACTGGGGTTGCGGTTTGACCAACCGGTTCTCGATACCTTGCTACTTTCTGCGGTGGCGCATCCTAACCAGCAAAGTCATAGTCTGGAAGCCATTATGCAACGTTTGGGAATCCAGATGGATCAACGACACAATGCTTTGGCAGATGCGACTGCGACGGCTCAGGTATATATGCGTCTTCTGCCTGCGTTGGCTGAGCAAGGGATTGTTACGCTTCGTCAGGCTCTGGAGGCCTCTCAGAAAACCTATTTTGCACAAGTGAAGTATTGATATGAATCAGTTTGGTGAGAAAAGTTTTTCGGTCAATCGTGCGCAGGAACTAGCCAGAAAGATTGAGGAAGCAGATAGTTTCGAGACCTTACTGGTTTATGCTGAGGAAGCGCGCCGGATTGACGAATCGTTTTTGAGTTCCGGTTTAAGTGGCGCCCTCACAACATACGGAATTTCCTGGCTTAATGATTGCCTTGCTGCACGGGTGGTTGCGCTCACTGCAGACGAAGCAAGGTTGCCCGCTGCCAATTGGTGCTGGATTAGTTTGGGGTCAGAAGGTCGGCACGAGCAAACCCTGGTGACTGATCAGGATAACGGGCTGATATTTTCTGCCTCTGATGAGCATGAAGCAACGCTGCTCCGTAATGTCTTTCTGCCTTTTGCACAAAAGGTTAATCAGCGTTTAGCCGAATGCGGTTTTACCCTATGTTCCGGTGACATCATGGCGGGTAATCCTGCGTGGTGCCGCTCGGAGGACGAGTGGAAAGGGCTTTTCTTTGACTGGATTCATAAGCCAGAACCTTCTGCTTTGCTCAATGCCTCGATTTTCTTTGATGTGCGTCCGCTCTATGGTGATTTTTCGCTCGTGGCCCCTTTGCGTGAGATGCTCTCAAAGTGGGCGCCTAATGCCGAAACTTTCCTGAGGCTTATGGCGACTAATGCGTTAGCGGCTGAACCGCCGATTGGGTTTACCGGTGACGTAGTCATGGAAAAAGATGGCAAAGAGAAGTTTGTTGATATTAAAAAGTATGGCATTCGGATTTTTGTAGACGTCGCGCGGATTATTGGTCTGGCGCATGGCGTGGCATCTGCCAGTACTCGTACCCGCTTCATGGAAGCCGGTGAAAAATTTGGCATGTCTATGCTGGATATTTCAGCTGCATTACAGGCGATGTCGGAGTTGCAGCGATTGCGTCTAACGCATCAGCATCTTGCTATCGAGTCAGGCAAGACCCCGGACAACCATCTTCACCCCGATGAATTAAGTACGTATGACGAAGCTGTGCTGCGTGAGGGGTTGAAGCAGGCCAAACGTTTACAACAACGATTAAAACTGACCTACCAGATATGACGAGCCTTTGATGTCTAATCGTCTAAGGCTGATTCTCGGCGAGTATGGTCCCGCGCTCTTTGTAGCGCTATTTGCCGTTGGCTTTACGCTTACTGTGCTGGTTTTGGCCTGGTTAGAGCAGCGGGGACTGAGCCAACGCTGGATTGGTTATAGCTTTCTATTTCTGACGTTGCTGGTGTTTTCTCTCGTTGGTCTGTTTACACGTACATCGGATATTGCGGAGTATTTTGTAGCAGGACGTCGTGTGCCCGCTGTGTATTCAGGCATGTCTTCAGGTACCGATTGGCTATCTGCTGCTTCATTCATTGGTCTGGCCGGTGCCCTTTATCAGTCCGGTTATCAGGGTCTCGCATTTGTGATCGGGTGGACTGGTGGCTATGTGCTGCTAGCGCTCTTGATGGCACCCTATTTAAGAAAATTTGGCCAGTTCACCTTGCCGGATTTTCTGGCAACGAGATACGGCGGGCATGCAATTCGACTCGTTGGTGCAGTGGCAGTGATTCTTGCCTCGCTTGTCTATGTAGTGGCTCAGGTTTATGGCGTTGGCCTTATTACAAGCCGCTTCATTACCCTGCAATTTGAAATTGGTGTTTATCTTGGTTTGGCTGGGGTGCTAGTGTGCAGTTTTCTCGGGGGGATGCGTGCATTGATGCATGCGCAAGCCGCGCAGTATGTGATCCTGCTGATCGCTTACATTACACCCATTACCATCCTATCCTTTGACCGAACAGGGATTCCTGCGCCACCCGTACTTTACGCCAAGGCGATGCATCAACTGGTGGATGTCGAGAACGAGGTGTTCAATCGTCCTGAAGAAGTAGCGGTTCGAACCCTTTTTGCCGAGCGTGCAAAGCGCCTTGAGCAGCAGATAGAAAATCTGCCCGGATCACTGGCTGATGAACGTAAGCGGTTGGGGGATCAAATTGAAAAGATGAAGGCCTCAGGCGCATCGGTGCGCGATATTGTTTTATTGGAGCGCGAACGTCGTGCGCTTCCAGCAACGCCACAATTGGCACATGCGAAATGGCGCAATGATTTAAAAGACGCATTGCATCGTTCGGCTCTGCCGGTTTCTGACACCGAGCCTTTTGCAGTACCGGATGATGGTCAAAGTCGCGCTAACTTTCTGGCACTGATTTTTTGCTTAACGATTGGTACGGCATCGTTGCCACATTTGCTAATGCGTTATTACAGTATCGCTAGTGTGAGTCAGGCGCGTCGCTCCGTTTTTTGGTCTCTGTTCTTTGTGGCGCTCGTGTATTTACTAGCCCCGGCCTATGCGGTTTTTGTTAAGTTAGAAGTGTTGCAGCATACGATTGGTGTGCCGGTAGAGTCTCTACCATCATGGGTGAATGCCTGGACTAAGATCGGGCTGGTGTCTATCGATGACATCAATAGCGACCATCTATTGCAGTGGGCAGAATTGACGATTAGTCCGGACGTTATTGTGCTGGCCACGCCAGAGATTGCCGGCTTGCCTTACGTGATATCCGGAATGGTAGCTGCAGGCGGTTTGGCAGCGGCGCTTTCGACGGCAGAGGGTTTATTGCTTTCTATTACCGCGGCGCTATCGCATGATATTTACTTCAAAATGCTGAGGCCAGATGCATCTTCCTCGTGGCGATTGATCGTTTCAAAATCCGTGATGGTTGCAGTGGCTATCCTGGCGGCTTCTATAGCAGTGCAAAGGCCTGCTTCTATTGTGGACATGGTGGCCTGGGCATTTTCGATTGCAGGTTCGGCTCTATTTCCTGCGCTGGTCCTGGGTGTGTTCTGGCCGCGTGCCAATCGTGCAGGGGCATTAGCCGGAATGATTGCGGGACTCGCTATCACCGTTTTTTATATTGCGCGGGTGAAGTTCGACAGCATCCCGCTATTGGGTTGGTATGGGATTGGGATGAACCCCTGGTTCGGGATCGATGCAGCTGCGGCTGGGGTCTATGGTGTTCCTGTTGGATTTGTGACCAATATTTTGGTCAGCCTGTTTACTCAACCGCCTGGACCAGAAAGTCAGCAGTTCATCGAACGATTACGTTACCCGCGTATTCTGTATAACCGTGAAGAACCATCGGGGAGAGCCGGTGATGCCTGATTCGACACCATTACGTTTGCAGCAAAAGCGCTACTGGCAGAAGACGCTTTGGTTAACGGGGCTTTTACTGCTTATATGGTTTCTCGTAACCTTCGTTGCGACATTTTTTTCTGTGGCTTTAAATCAGCTAACATTTCTTGGCTTGCCTCTGGGCTATTTTATGGCGGCTCAAGGATCGTTGATCGTCTACATTGTTCTGATTGCTTTATATGCTTTTCTGATGAATAGATTGGATCGACAGTTTGGTGTTGATGAGCAATGAGTACCCTTGCATTTATCGTTGCTATCCGTGGGCTCCTGGAGTTAGTGATCTGGCTGATCATAGGGCGTACGGTTTTGGCCGTGCTGGCGGGACGTTACGGTTCAGATAATCCTGTAATCCGGATGTTTGATTTTCTGTTGAAGCCGGTGCGCGCTTGTAGCGATAGGCTCATGCCGGGCTTTGCAGCCTATTTGAAAGATGCGGTGATGTTCATGCTGCTTCTGCTGATCTGGCTTGGGTTGGGAGTGGCGAAATTGACAGTGGTTACGCGTTAATTTGCGGCATTCTGGTATCTTGCAAAAAAACCGGGATGTCGGTATAGTCCTGCTCCTTGCAGTAGGCGCGTAGCTCAGCTGGTTAGAGCACCACCTTGACATGGTGGGGGTCGTTGGTTCGAGTCCAATCGCGCCTACCAACGAATTCAGAACTGAAAGCCAGAGTCAGATTCGCCGAATATCGCAATCAACGCGACCCCGGCTAGCTACTCTGGCTTTTTTGTTGTCTTCTTTTTGTTCGCGAGTCCAAGATGCCAGTCATTACCTTGCCTGACGGTTCCAAGCGTGACTATCCCCAGCCGGTAAGCGTGCTGGATGTTGCTGCCAGTATTGGCGCAGGCCTAGCCCGTGCCGCTTTAGGTGGCCGCATCGACGATAAGCTGGTGGATACCAGCTACGTGATCGAAACCGATTCGCCGCTGGCTATTATTACGGACAAAGACCCGGAAGGGCTGGATCTGATCCGTCACTCCACAGCGCATTTGCTGGCTTATGCCGTAAAAGAGCTGTACCCGGATGCCCAGGTGACTATCGGGCCAACGGTTGAAAACGGCTTTTACTACGACTTCGCCTACTCGCGTCCGTTTACACCAGATGATCTGGCCGCCATTGAAAAGCGTATGGCCGAGCTGTCCAAGAAAGATATTCCGGTAACCCGTGAAGTCTGGTCACGTGATGATGCCGTGAAGTTCTTTGAGGGGCAGGGTGAGCGCTACAAGGCTGAACTGATCGCCGCGATTCCGCAGGATCAGGAAGTGTCGCTGTACCGCGAAGGTGATTTCATCGACCTGTGTCGTGGCCCGCACGTACCATCTACCGGGAAACTCAAGCACTTTAAGCTGATGAAGATTGCGGGTGCCTACTGGCGCGGTGATCCGAAGAATGAACAGTTACAGCGTGTTTATGGCACGGCCTGGGCTAAGAAGGAAGATCTGGAAGGCTATCTCCACATGCTGGAAGAGGCCGAAAAGCGTGATCACCGCCGCTTGGGTCGTGCATTAGATCTATTCCATATGCAGGACGAAGCGCCGGGTCTGGTGTTCTGGCACCCTAAGGGCTGGGCGGTCTGGCAAGAAGTTGAACAGTACATGCGTCGTGTTTACCGTGACAACGGTTATCAGGAAGTGCGCTGCCCGCAGATTCTGGATCGTTCGCTGTGGGAGAAATCAGGCCACTGGGATCATTATCACGAGAACATGTTCACGACCGAATCGGAGAAGCGCCACTATGCGCTGAAGCCGATGAATTGCCCGGGGCACGTTCAGGTGTTCAATGCAGGCCTGCGTTCATATCGTGAGCTGCCCCTGCGCTATGGCGAGTTCGGTTCCTGCCACCGCAATGAATCGACGGGCGCCCTGCATGGCCTGATGCGTGTGCGCGGTTTTGTGCAGGATGACGGCCACGTGTTCTGTACCGAAGACCAGATTGAGGCCGAAGTGACGGCGTTCAATGCACTGGTAAAGCAGGTCTATGCCGATTTCGGCTTTAGTGAAGTGGCGGTGAAGCTGGCGTTGCGCCCTGAGGGCCGTGTCGGTTCGGACGAAATCTGGGATAAGGCTGAAGCCGCTTTGCGCGCCGGCCTCCGGGCTTCCGGTCTGGAGTGGACAGAGCTGCCGGGCGAGGGGGCGTTCTATGGCCCTAAGATCGAATTCCATATTAAGGACGCCATTGGTCGTTCTTGGCAGTGTGGCACGATGCAGGTTGATTTCTCGATGCCGGGACGTTTGGGCGCCGAGTACGTGGCCGAAGATAATAGCCGCCGTGTGCCGGTGATGCTGCATCGAGCCATTCTTGGTTCATTAGAGCGTTTTATTGGCATTCTGATCGAAAACCATTCAGGTGCATTGCCGACCTGGTTGGCGCCGATTCAGGCAATTGTGCTCAATATCTCGGAAAAACAGGCAGATTATGCCGAAGACGTGGTTAATCAACTGCATGCCGCCGGTTTCCGGGCGGAGGCCGATTTGCGTAATGAGAAAATTACCTATAAAATTCGGGAACATAGCGTCAACCGGCTGCCTTACCAACTTGTCGTTGGAGACAAGGAAAAAGAAGCCGGTCTCGTGGCCGTGCGTACCCGTGGGGGTCAGGATCTGGGGCAAATGCCTGTAACAGAGCTGATCGAACGTCTTAAAGAAGACGTTGCTGCCTACCGGTAAGCGCGGTTCGTTTTTTTATTGAATTTAGGAGTACTGGTCATAGCTCTTCCGAAGTCGAACCGCCTCAATGAGGAAATCACGACCCCGCAGGTACGTCTGCTGGGACCTGAAGGTGAGCAGCTAGGCGTGGTTGCCATTCGTGACGCGCTGGCTCAGGCTGAAGAAGCCGAACTGGATCTGGTTGAAATTGCACCGACGGCCTCGCCACCGGTCTGCCGAATCATGGATTACGGCAAGTTCAAATACCAGGAAGCCAAGCGTCAGCACGAAGCCAAGCTGAAGCAGAAGCAGGTTCAGGTCAAGGAAATCAAGCTGCGTCCCGGTACGGATGAAAACGACTACCAGATCAAGATGCGCAATATGGTGCGCTTCCTGGGTGAAGGCGACAAAGTCAAAGTGACTTTGCGCTTCCGCGGTCGCGAACTGTCGCATCAGGAATTCGGGATGCGCCAGCTGGAACGCGTTAAGGCGGATCTGGAAGAAATCGGTTCTGTTGAACAGATGCCGAAGATGGAAGGTCGTCAGATGGTGATGGTGATTGCACCGGTCAAAAAGACCCCTGCAGCTGCTAAGCCAAAGGCGAAAGAAGAACAGAAGGAAACGGCTGCAGCATAAGCGGTAGTGGTTTCCAGCAGGATTGATCGGGTTGCGCAAGCAACCAGGTCATTACAAGTGGCATCGGGTTAGCAAGAGTTTCCGCCGGAAACCACCTGGTGACATGACATAAAGGAGCATATACATGCCCAAGATGAAGACGAAGAGCGGCGCAGCTAAGCGTTTCCGCGTTCGTGGCAGCGGCAGCATCAAGCGCGGCCACGCATTCAAGCGCCACATCCTGACCAAGAAGACGACCAAGTCCAAGCGTCAGTTGCGTGGTCCGGAAACCGTTAATGCCTCGGATGTAGCATCGATCCGAGCCATGATGCCCTACGCTTAAGGAGAATAGACTATGCCTCGCGTTAAACGTGGTGTAACGGCGCGCGCTCGCCACCAGAAAGTTTTGAAGCTGGCCAAGGGTTACCGTGGCCGTCGTAAGAACGTATACCGTATTGCCAAGCAAGCGGTGATGAAGGCCGGTCAGTACCAGTACCGTGACCGTCGTCAGCGTAAGCGTCAGTTCCGTACGCTGTGGATTGCACGTATCAACGCTGCTTCGCGCGAACTGGGTCTGACCTACAGCCGTTTCATGAACGGTCTGAAGAAGGCTTCGATCGAAGTTGATCGCAAGGTTCTGGCTGATCTGGCCGTGTTTGATAAGCCGGCATTTGCCCAGCTTGCAAACCAAGCCAAGGCAAGCCTCGGCCTGTAATCGCTAAGCGATCCGAAAAAGGAGGCGTTGCGCCTCCTTTTTTTTCGGATCATCAGTAAAAGTCTGCTTTAGAAAGCCCGCTGGCTTTTACTGATGTTCTGACCGATTTATCAGAGGTGTTTATGTCGTCGCTGAATTCTGAAGCCCTTCTGTCCGAGTTATCGGAAGCGCTGGCCGCCGTTAAGGACGGCGACGCCCTGGAAGTTACCAAGGCTCGTTATCTGGGCAAAACGGGTGTCGTTACGGAAGCTTTGAAGGGTTTGGTGAACCTGCCGGTTGAGGAACGCAAAGAGGCCGGTGGCCGTATTAACAAAATTAAGGTGCAGGTAGAAGCGGCGATTAACGCGCGACGCGAGGCACTCAAAGAAGAACAGTTGGCAGCACGTCTTGCCGAAGAAGCTTTGGATGTGACACTGCCGGGCCGTGGTATGGATCGTGGTGGTTTGCATCCGGTTACACGCAGCCTGCAGCGTATTGAAGGTTTGTTTGCCTCGATGGGCTTCTCGGTCGCCGAAGGCCCCGAGATTGAAACCGATTACTTTAATTTCACCGCACTGAATACTCCGGACGATCACCCGGCGCGTTCGATGCACGACACCTTTTATCTGAAGGACACGCAGGGCAATGTGCAGCAAGACGTATTGCTGCGCACGCATACTAGCCCGATCCAGGCACGTTACATGCAGAACCATGTCAAAGCCTACGGCGGTAAAGAAGGCATGCCCGAGATTCGCATCATTGCGCCGGGCCGTGTTTACCGCGTGGACTCCGATGCGACCCACTCGCCGATGTTCCACCAGGTGGAAGGTCTCTGGGTGGGTGAGCACGTTACCTTCTCGGGTCTAAAGGGTGTGATGATCGATTTTCTGCATCAGTTCTTTGAAACGGACGCCTTGGAAGTGCGCTTCCGTCCCTCATTCTTTCCGTTTACCGAACCCTCGGCAGAAATTGATGTGGCCTTCAGTGAAGGTCCGCTCAAGGGTCGCTGGTTGGAAGTAGCCGGCTGCGGCATGGTGCACCCGAATGTGTTGGCGGAAGCCGGTATCGATTCGGAACGCTACGTTGGCTTTGCTTTCGGCATGGGCCCGGATCGTCTGACGATGCTGCGTTATGGCATCAATGATTTGCGCCTGTTCTTCGAAGGCGATGTTCGTTTCCTGAATCAGTTCGCAGCCTGAGTGGCGCGTCGTTCAACGTCGAGTTTTAGCGAAAGACTTCAAGCATGAAATTCTCGGAATCCTGGCTGCGCCAATTTGTTAATCCGGATCTGTCTTCGGAAGCGCTGGCTGAATTGCTGACCATGGCTGGTCTGGAAGTTGAAGAACGTGGCCCTGTGGCGCCACCATTCAACAACGTTGTGGTCGGGCACGTGCTGTCCGTGACCAAACATCCGGATGCCGATCGTTTGAATGTTTGCGAAGTGGATGCGGGTGAGGGCACGCCGCGTCAGATCGTGTGTGGTGCCGCTAATGTGGCCGCCGGTCTTAAGGTGCCCTGTGCATTACCGGGTGCCGTGTTACCGGGCGACTTCAAGATTAAAGAAGCTAAAGTCCGTGGTGTGCCTTCGGCCGGTATGCTGTGTGCTGCCGTAGAGCTGGGCATGGCCAAGGAAAGTGATGGCCTGATGATTCTGGATGCAGCGGCCAAACCAGGTACGTCGCTACGTGACTTGCTGGGTCTGGATGATATTTGTCTGGAACTGAAGCTGACGCCTAATCGTCCGGATTGTCTGGGTCTATTGGGTCTCGCGCGCGAGGTATCTGCGCTGACGGGTGCGCCAGTGACGGTGCCTGCGGTTAAGGCTATTGAAGCAACGCATCAGAGCACAGTACCGGTAGCGATTAATGCGGCCGATTTGTGTGGTCGGTTTACCGGTCGCGTTATCAAGGGTGTTAATGCCCAAGTGCAAACTCCGGCATGGATGAAGCAGTGCCTGGAACGGTCCGGTCTGCGTTCAATTAGTGCCTTGGTAGATATTTCCAATTACGTGATGCTGGAATTGAACCGTCCGAACCATGTGTTTGATCTGGGTTCTGTACAAGGTGGCCTCACGGTACGCTGGGCGAATGATCAGGAAAAGCTGACTTTGCTGGGTGGTGCGGAAGTTTCCCTGGACAAACGTTATGGCGTTATCGCTGACGAGACAGGTGCCATTAGCCTGGCCGGCATTATGGGTGGTGAGCGTACGGCCTGCACTGAATCTACCAAGGACGTGTTTGTTGAAGCGGCTTACTGGCACCCGGCAGCTATCCAGGGCCGTAGCCGCTGGTTAACTTTGAGTACCGATGCCGGGCATCGCTTTGAGCGGGGCGTGGATTTTGCCGATACGGTCACGGGTGTAGAACGTATTACGCAGTTAATCCTGGAAATCTGTGGTGGTGAAGCGGGTCCAGTGGTGGATCAGATTACCCAGTTGCCAGCGCGTCCATCGGTAAAAGTGCGTTTTGCACGCATTCGCAAGGTGTTGGGCATCGATCCTTCGGATGATGCAATTACCAAGATCTTTAATGGGTTGGGTTTTCAGCCGAAGCCAGTTGAAGCCGGGCTTGAAATTGTGCCGCCGAGCTGGCGTCATGACTTGTCGATTGAAGAGGATTTGATCGAGGAAGTGGCTCGCGTCATCGGTTACGACAATATCCCTGCCAAACCACCGGTTGGTCCGATGAATATGCAGGGGCAGACAGAAAAGTCGCGCCCGCTGGATGCGCTACGCGGTACGCTGGTTGAGCGTGGCTACCAGGAAGTGATTAATCTGGCCTTCACGCCAGAAGCCTGGGAAACCGATTTTGCGGCAAACAGTACGCCGGTTGAACTGGCCAATCCAATTGCCAGCCACCTCTCTGTGATGCGTTCATCGTTGATCGGCGGTTTGATAAACACGCTGATCAATAATCAACGTCGTCGTCAGCCACGTTTACGTCTGTTTGAAAGCGGCCGTGTTTTCGAGCGGCAGCAGCAGGCTGCAGAGTCTGGTCAGGTGGATGGGTACCGTCAGACGTTACGAGTGGGTGGTCTGGCTTGGGGTGGTGCTGCGCCGGAGCAGTGGGCCGTGCCGACACGCCAGGTTGATTTTTATGATGTCAAAGCGGATGTGGAGGCGTTAAGCCCGGCACAACCGCTTCGCTTTGAGGCTGCTATACATCCGGCGTTTCATCCGGGACGCAGCGCCCGTGTGCTGCGTGACAGTCAGCCGATTGGCTGGATTGGCGAACTGCATCCGCGCTGGGTTCAAAAATATGAGCTGGAGTCGGCGCCGGTCCTTTTTGAACTGGATATCGACGCCCTAACGCCTACCAAGGTGTCTGTGTATGAGCCGGTATCTTCATTCCAGGCGGTTGTGCGTGACCTGGCGGTGCTGGTTGACGCCAAGGTGCCGGTTCAGACGTTGATGGATCTGCTATGGACAAAAGCCCCCGATGTGCTGCGTTCAGTAAACCTTTTCGACCAGTATCAGGGTAAAGGTGTGCCAGAAGGCTCAAAAAGTCTTGCCTTCCGCTTTACGTTGCAGGATACTCAAGCAACCCTTGAAGATCAAAAGGTTGAAGCAGTAATGACCCATTTGCTGGGGCAGCTGACTCAAGCCGGCGCAACCTTGCGAACCTGATATTCAGCTAAAATTATTATCGATAAGCGACCTCCGTCGCATATCCTCTGTTTTTTCGAAAGTATTGCATCATGACGACACTCACCAAGGCCGAAGTTTCCGATATCCTCTTTGAGAATCTCGGTCTTAATAAGCGTGAATCGAAGGATATGGTTGAGGCCTTCTTTATCGAGATTGCCGATACGCTCAGCGCGGGCCAGTGGGTCAAGTTGTCTGGCTTTGGCAACTTCCAGCTGCGTGATAAGCCGCAGCGTCCCGGACGTAATCCTAAAACTGGCGAAGAAATTCCCATTACAGCGCGTCGTGTGGTGACTTTCCACCCAAGCCAGAAGCTGAAAGACGAAGTCGAGCGCGTTCAGAAAACCGCACGTCACTAAGTTAGGCGCTCGTTCATATGTCTGATTTGTTCAGCCAGTCTGTGGTCGATACGACGCCGGAAGCGCCAAGCTCGGCGCTGCCCCCGATTCCCGCTAAACGCTATTTCACCATTGGTGAAGTCAGTGACCTGTGTGGTGTTAAAGCCCACGTGTTGCGGTACTGGGAGCAGGAATTTACACAGCTTAAGCCATTAAAGCGCCGTGGTAATAGACGCTATTACCAACACCATGAAGTTCTTTTGGTGCGCCGTATTCGTGAGCTGCTCTATGATCAGGGTTACACGATTCATGGTGCGCGCAATCAATTAAGCCATCCCGGACATGCTACGGTGGCGCCTGCAGTAAATACTGCCAGTACACCTGCTGATTTGCGAGTGGTGTTAACCGAAATTATTGATTTGCTGCGTATCTGAGATTGAGTAAAGAAGCGCCATGTCGTAGAATGGCGCCCTTGTCGGCGTGTAGCGCAGCCTGGTAGCGCACTAGTCTGGGGGACTAGGGGTCGCAGGTTCGAATCCTGTCACGCCGACCATTAGAATGTTATGTTTAATTAAACCGGTTCTGCTAGGGCGAACCGGTTTTTTTATACCTAAATAGAAATCGTAAAAACATTTCGATTAAGCGGTCTTTAATAAAATAAACTTGCGTTGCAATGATTGGAACATTAGAATAATCTCAATCGGGTTAATCCTAATTCGAACCGGTTAATTTAAACAAAGTTTGTTCTGGAGTTATTATGGATCTGTCGACACTAAATGTTGAGCAATTAAAAGATTTGCTGAAAAAGATTCCTGCTGAAATCAAGCGCCGCACGGAAGAGGTTTCGAATGCAGCTCGTGAAGCTGCTATTGAAAAGCTGAAGGCAATTGCACGTGAGCATGGTTATTCACTGGAAGAACTGGCTGGCACCAAGAAAGCACGTAAAGCATCGTCCGGTACACGTAAGCCAGTTGCACCGAAATATGCCAATCCATCAAATGCATCAGAAACCTGGACCGGCCGTGGCCGTAAGCCACTGTGGGTGCAAAATGCACTTAACCAGGGTCGTTCGCTGGAAAGCCTGCTGATTCGCTAAGGCGGTCTGCATAAAGAAAACGGGGTCGAGTTATCGACCCCGTTTTCTTTTGGGGGTTTGTATGGGAATTACTGAGCCCTTTGGGTTATCCTTACAGACTAAACGAGGTGCTCATGAATATTCTTCTTTCGAACGACGATGGTTATTTTGCGACTGGGTTAAGTGTGCTCCATCAGTCCTTGTTGTCGTTGGGTAAGCTGGAAGTTGTTGCACCCGAGCGGGATCGTAGCGGCGCGAGTAATTCTCTGACCCTGGATCGCCCGTTGACTTTGCGTACCGCGCCAAATGGATTCCGGTTTGTAAATGGTACGCCAACAGATTGCGTGCACCTGGCTGTTACCGGCCTCATCGATACCTTGCCTGATCTGGTGGTATCCGGGATCAATCATGGGGCCAACATGGGTGACGATACCGTCTATTCGGGTACGGTGGCAGCGGCAACCGAGGGGTTTTTGCTAGGCGTGCCAGCTATGGCCGTGTCACTGGTTGGTAAAGAAGGTCGGTATTTTGAGACTGCCGGCCAGGTTGCCCGCTTACTCGCCGAGAAGCTCATTAAACGTCCGGTGGGTCAGACTGTGCTTCTTAACGTTAATGTGCCCGATGTGCCTTTTGAGCAATTGGCAGGTATGCGTGTTACGCGTTTGGGCAAACGCCATAAAGCAGAGCCGGTGATTCGGGCGGTTAATCCACGTGGCGAGACTGTTTACTGGGTTGGTCCAGCGGGTGCAGCACAAGATGCTGGTCCTGGCACGGATTTTCATGCCGTAGAAGCAGGCTATGTTTCTATAACACCATTACGACTTGATCTGACCCACACCGATCAACTCGATGCAGTTCGTGGCTGGCTGGGTTAATTAATGAGTCGTGCTGCTCTTGGTCAAGGTATGACATCGGCCCGTACACGGGCTCGTATGGTTGAACGTCTCCAGCAGCAGGGTATTAAAGACAAAGGCGTGCTCGCTGCGATTAACAAAGTTGAACGGCACCTGTTTGTTGATGAAGCTTTTGCGCATCGCGCCTATGAAGATACGGCGTTGCCGTTAGGACTGGGACAGACGATTTCGCAACCCTTTATTGTGGCTCGGATGATCGAGTGTCTGAGATTGGGCGACCGGCCTTTGGGTAAAACCCTTGAAATCGGTACCGGGTGTGGTTATCAGGCATCTGTATTGGCGGGGCTAACCAAAGAGGTCTATTCGATCGAGCGCCTGGCCGGACTTATCGAACGTGCCAAGCTGAATTTACGGGCCATCAAATGTTTTAATGTGCGCCTTAAGCATGGAGATGGTTATCTGGGGATTCCCGAAGTGTCGCCTTTTGACTCGATTATTTTGGCGGCAGCTGCACCTAAAGTACCGGAAGCCCTCTTACAGCAAATGGCAGTTGGTGGCAGAATGGTCCTGCCGTTTGGTGCATCAACAGAGGCTGCCATCCAGCGTATGTTGGTTATTGAAAGAACAGAGACAGGCTGGAACGAGCAGTTGATGGAGCCCGTGAAGTTTGTCCCTATGTTGCCGGGTGTTGAATGACGCAGTCCGTAAATAAAATTGGTTTGGTGGGTGCGCTCCTGGTAGCCATGCTGACGGGGTGTACCTCGCTTTCGAAAGCGCCGGTGGATGATGGCAAGTCTGCTTCTGTCTCGCCATACCCGCCATTGCCTAAGGACTGTACGCAGACGTGGACAGTACGCAAAGGTGACACCCTGATCGGTATTGCATTGGATGCAGGTGCCGATTATCGTGATATTGCTGCAATGAATCAGCTGGCTAATCCGAATATTATTCAGTTAGACCGGACACTTTGCGTCAGACGCACAGCGTCTAAGGGCACGAAAAAGACGCCACCCGCCAATACGGTTGCTAAAGCCGGAGCTAAGACCAATGACAAACCGGGTGATGCTGAGAAATCAGCACCCGTAGTAAATAAAAAGCCGGTTGAAGACATGCCGAGCACATCGAGTGCCACAGCCGCCGCGATGGCTGATGGCGTGCGTTTTGCCTGGCCGGCTAAGGGCAAGGTCATCGCCGGCTTTAACGAGTCTTCTAACAAGGGTATCAATATCGCCGGCAAGATGGGTGAGCCGGTTGATGCTGCCGCCGAAGGTAAAGTGGTTTACGCAGGCAGCGGTTTGCGCGGTTACGGTAACCTGGTGATCATCAAGCACGATGGAAACTATCTGACTGCCTATGCTCACAACAGCAAGATTCTTGTTAAAGAAGGTGAAACAGTCAAACGTGGACAGCGGATTGCTGACATGGGGGACAGTGATGCCGATACGGCGATGCTGCACTTTGAAGTGCGACGTCAGGGTAAGCCGGTTGATCCTATGAAGTTCTTGAGTCAGCGCGGAACCTAAAATGCCGCATACACCGGAACGTCACTTTCATGATGAACGTTCCGGTGATGTGGCAGAGCACAATGACGACAGCATAAATAGTCTGCCAGCAGATGCGCTGGCCGTTTCGCTTTTTCCGGAAGAGCCGGCTGATGATGATCTGCAGTCACTGGACGCAGAGCTAGAAGCATTGCCATTGGCTACGGATGTTACGGCCGTTCAAGACGGGCAGGATGAATCCGGATCGGAGCGCTTTGCGGCAGATGTCACGCAAACCTATCTCAATGAAATTGGTGCGCGCTCGTTGTTAACGGCGGCCGAAGAATTGGAGATGGCGCGACGAGTCAAGCAAGGCGATTTTGCTGCCCGACAGGAAATGGTTGAGCGGAACCTCCGGTTGGTAGTGTCTATTGCGCGTCGATACATGAACCGAGGGTTGCCGTTACTGGATTTGATTGAAGAAGGTAATCTCGGGCTGATGCACGCGTTGGATAAGTTTGATCCGGAGCGCGGTTTTCGATTTTCGACCTATGCGTCCTGGTGGATCCGGCAAGGGGTGGAGCGGGCAGTGATTAACCAGGGGAGGCTGGTGCGTTTACCGGTACATCTGGTTCGTGACATTAATGGTATTTACCGGCAGCGGCGGCAATTTGCGGCCAAGCATGCCAGGGAGCCCTCACTTGAGGAGCTGTCAGGGCTGATGGGTCGACCGAGTGATGAGATTAAAACGCTGCTACAACGGGGTGAGCAAACCCGATCACTCGATCAACCCGTTGAGATGGGTTCCACGCACACTCTGGGCGAATTGATGCCCGATGAGCAGGGCGATGACCCCCATGAGTCATTAGCCAGTTCGGAATCGGTCACGCTTTTATTGGCCTGGGTAGACATGTTGCCCGAACGCCAGCGACAGGTGATAGAACGCCGTTATGGATTGCGTGGCGGCGAACCAGAAACGCTAGAGGCAATTGCTGCCGATCTGGATTTAACGAGAGAGCGCGTTCGGCAGATACAGTCAGAGGCCTTGGTGCGCCTCCAGGGCATCGTCCGGGGCCGTCGATTAACCCCTGATTCCTTACTCTGAGGCGTTCCGAGCCAAGGGCGCAGTGGTCTGTGTGCTCCGGGCATCTTTGATGGCAGCAGCAAGATCAATAACCGACATGGCATAGGCGGCTGAACGGTTATAGCGCGTAATGACATAATAGTTCTGCAAGCCTAGCCAGTAGTTGGTTGGCTGATTGGGTGTGGACAGGCTTACCAGTGTGGCGAGCGTGTCGTCTCTGAGGTTGCTGCTGAACGAGAAGCCAGCCGTTTGATAAGCCTCCAGACTAATTCCTGGTTTGATCTCTACTTTTTCGAACTGGCTCGGTAAGGGGTTTGGGGCAACCGTTGGTATAACGGCGATCTGACCGGTCTGCCAACCATGCGACTTGAGGAAGTTGCCAACGCTACCAATCGCGTCGATCGGACTTTGTCTCAGGTCAATACGGCCGTCGCCATCGAAATCCACGCCCCAACGCCTTTGGCTGCTGGGCATAAATTGCGGTATGCCCATAGCACCAGCGAAAGACCCTTTGCTCCCTGCCAGATCCAGCTGATTTTCACGAGCCAGGAGCAGGTACTGCTCTAGCTCAGACTGAAAGAAATCTCGCCGCCGTTCACCATAAAAACCAATTGTTGCCAGGGCATTGAGCACGCTAAAGCTGCCCATGTTTCGCCCATATTCAGTTTCAACACCAATAATGGCAACGATAATTTCGGCCGGCACACCAAACTGCTTTTCCGCGCGTGTTAGTTGGTCGGCATAAGCATCCCAGAAATCTACGCCACGATTAATCCGGCGTGGATTGACGAACCGGCTACGATAAGCGGCCCAGTTGGGCGTGAGCTGGGCTGGCGCGGGCGCCATGATCTTGACCACCCGGTTGTCTGGTCGTTGTTGGTCGAATAGGGTGGTGAGCGAGGCGCTATCAAAGCCGTGGCGTTCCTGCATATCAGCGATGAATTGCTGAACCTCGGGGTTTCGCGACATAAATGGTTGCTGTGCCTCAACGGGGGCTTTTTTTTGTTTGGTTTTAGCCGCTGACTCTGTCGGAAGCGCTAAACCACAGATCAAGAGGCAAACCATCGGCAAGATGGTGGCGCGTAGACGATGTAATGAACGTTGGCGAGACAGGGGCATATAGGAGCAGTTCTTAAGTTGACCGACATTTTTTCACATTTAAGGTGCTTCGTCTCACACCCTTGAACCCATGCCCGAATGGGCAGATAATTGTTAAAAATAATCAGATCTCGTGTCTCAGCACGGGCGGGGGCGTTTTGTGCGCCAAGGGGAGAGGTAGGGCTTATGAGTACCGCATTCATTACACATCCGGATTGCCTGAAACATGACATGGGCGATTTGCATCCGGAAGCACCGGGAAGACTCACCGCGATTAATGATCACCTGATTGCTCAGGGGATCGATATGTATTTCACCCATTACGATGCGCCCCTGGCAACTCTGGAGCAACTGATGCTGGTGCATCCGGCTTCGCATGTTAAAAAGGTCAAAGACACGTCGCCCGCATTCGGCATTGCACATCTTGACCCGGATACTGCGATGAATCCCCATACGTGGCAGGCCGCATTGCGTTCTGCCGGCGCAGGCATCCTGGCGGTTGATATGCTCATGGATGGCAAGGCCGAAAATGCTTTTTGCGCGATTCGTCCGCCCGGACATCATTGCGAACGAGAAACCGCGATGGGTTTCTGTTTCTTCAATAACATAGCGATTGCTGCACATTACGCACTGACGCACCACAAACTGGAACGCGTGGCGATTATTGATTTTGATGTCCATCACGGTAACGGTACCGAGAACATTTGTGCTGGTGACGAGCGGATTCTGATGTGCAGTATTTTCCAGCACCCGTTCTATCCGTATTCCGGCACAGACAAGCCCGCCTCGAATATGGTGAATGTGCCACTACCCGGTGGATCGGGGGGAGAAGAGTTGCAGGCGGCCGTTCTGGAGTCGTGGATACCGCGTCTGGAAGAATTTAAACCTCAGATGATTTTTATCTCGGCTGGATTTGATGCCCACTATGAAGATGATATGGGGGGTATGAAGCTTTTCGAGAAGGATTACGCCTGGGTTACGACCCAGTTACGGGAAGTGGCGGCACGCCATGCCAAGGGGCGTATCGTTTCTATGCTGGAAGGTGGGTATGTGATGTCGGCTTTAGCCCGAAGTGTTACAGCACACCTACGAGCACTCGCTGAAATCTGAACTTCGGCTAGAATACGAGGGTTTTCAAGGAAATCGACGTGCCTCATGTGCGTCTGCTTTCAACTAATCTGTCTAACGTCTTAGTTTTGCCATTTTCAAGGATGGTTCCCTGATGATCACCGGTTCGATTGTTGCTATTGTTACCCCCATGCAAGCGGATGGTTCGCTGGATCTGGAAGCGTTTCGCAACCTGGTCGATTTTCACATCAAAGAAAAGACGGATGCCATCGTGGTAGTTGGCACCACCGGTGAGTCACCAACGGTTGATGTAGATGAACATTGTCAGCTGATTGAAATTGCAGTGGCCCATTCGGCTGGCCGTATCCCTATTATTGCCGGTACGGGCGCTAACTCCACCAAAGAAGCGATTTATCTCACCCAGCGTGCCAAGGATGCGGGTGCGGACGCCGGTTTGTCAGTGGTGCCTTATTACAACAAGCCATCGCAAGAAGGTTTGTATCAGCACTACCGCAGCATTGCCGAAGCGGTGCCGCTCCCACTGATTCTGTATAACGTGCCGGGTCGTACCGTTGCCGATATGAGCAACGACACGATTCTGCGTCTGGCCCAGGTTCCCGGCATTATCGGGGTTAAGGATGCCACGGGTAATCTGGATCGCGCCTGGGATCTGATTGAGCGCGCACCTAAAGATTTTGCGCTGTATTCCGGCGATGACATGACGTGTATGGCTACGATTCTGATGGGCTACCACGGCAACATTTCGGTTACTGCCAATGTGGCGCCGCGGGCAATGCACGACATGTGTGCCGCCGCTGCCGCGGGTAATGCCGCTGAAGCAGTACGCATTAACCGTCCATTGATTGGTCTGCATCGCCATCTGTTCTGCGAAGCAAATCCGATTCCAGTGAAGTGGGCAGTTGCTGAAATGGGCCTCATGTCGCATGGCCTACGTTTACCTCTAACGCAATTGGCTCCGGCGTTCCATGAACGCGTACGAGCCGCCATGAAGCAGGCAGGACTCTGATCTAATGAAGTCAATAACCCGTAGTTCGCTACAGCTTGGGCTGGTTGCATTGGCTGTGCTGGTTGCTGGATGTTCCTACCTGCCCGAATCGAAGAAGATTGATTACGGCACCGCGGCTAAAGCACCACCACTGGATATTCCACCAGATCTGACGCGTCCGACAAATAGCGGTCAGTACGCCGCACCCAATGTGGCTACTACGGGCACTGCTGTCTTCTCGCAGATCAACGCCAAAAACAAAGTGGCTCAACGTCAGAACTCAGACGAAACCGTGCTGCCGGAAGGTGCGCGTGGTGTTGCCAAGATCGAGCGCCAGGGCAATCATCGCTGGCTGGTCGTGACAGTGCCTGAGGATAAAGCCTGGAACGTTACCAAGGCTTTCTGGCAGGAAAACGGGTTTATTCTCAAGAGTGAAAACCCGCAGACGGGTGTGATGGAAACAGATTGGGCTGAAAACCGTGCCAGCGTTCCCGGAGGCGCTATTCAAGGCTTCCTGGGTAAAGTGCTCGGCACCTTGTATTCAACCGCGGAACGCGACAAATACCGCACGCGCCTTGAAAAGGGTACCAAGCCGGGTACCACTGATATCTTTATTAGCCATCGCGGCATGGTTGAAGTGTATGTTACCGAGGGTAAGAGCGAAACACGCTGGCAGCCGCGTGATGCCGACCCAACGCTGGAAGCAGAAATGTTGCGTCGTCTGATGTTCAAGTTTGATGGCGTAGATGAAGTTGAAGCCAAGAAGCTGGCCAAGGAGTTTGACGGCGGTAAATCAGTCTCCGTGGATAAAGCAAAGATGGCAACAGCCCCCGATGGTGGTGCCATGCTGGTCGTCGATGACAACTTTGATCGTAGCTGGCGCCGAATTGGCCTGGCTTTGGATCGGGTTGGTTTTACCGTGGAAGATCGTGAACGGGCCAGCGGCTTGTATTACGTGCGCTATGTCGACTCCGATGATAAATCGGTTGTAGAAAAGGGTGAGGGCGGCTTCTGGTCCAGCCTGGCCTTCTGGCGCAGCAAAGACGACAAGGTGCCTACCAAGGTTCAGTATCGTATTAGCGTCCGTGAGCAGCAATCAGGTGGCCCGACCAACGTGATTGTTCTGGCTCCGGGTAACTCTGGGCAGGCGGATGTATCGCCGATTGCGCGTCAGATTCTGGATCTGCTGCTCCAGCAATTGCGGTGATTCGTTTTACCTCTCTCGGCAGTGGTAGCGAGGGAAATGCATTACTGATCGAGGCGGGGGGCTCGCAAGGAACCCGCCTCATGATCGACTGTGGGTTGCCCCTACGCCATGTGCTGGCACGAATAGAAGCGCGTGGGGTAGACCCCAAAGGTCTGGATGCGATTCTCGTCACGCATGAACATGGTGATCATATTGGTGGCGTGATGGCGTTGGCACGCAAGACGGGTGCGACAGTCTATTTAACGCACGGCACCCATGCCGCTTTGCATACCCGTTCGGCCGAAGCCTGCAATGGCGTCACGCTCAAACTGATCGATAGTCACGAGCCTTTTGAACTAGGCACTGTTGAAGTGCGTCCATTCCCGGTGCCGCATGACGCACGAGAGCCGGTGCAATATGTTGTTGTCTGCGGCCAATTGAGCTTGGGTGTGCTTACCGATCTAGGCATGCTAACTGCGCATGTTGAAAGGTCATTGCAAGATTGTGATGGATTGGTGCTTGAGTTCAACCATGATCCTGAGTTGCTGGCCCAATCGTCTTATCCCGATAGCCTCAAGCAACGTATTGCCGGTCGCTATGGGCACCTTTGCAATCGCGATGCGGCAGGATTCCTGGCGGGGTTGAATCTGGATCGTTTACAGCATGTCGTAGCTGCGCATTTGTCCCAGTCGAATAACAGCCCGGAGCATGTTTTGCAGTCTGTGAGAGAAGTGCTAGGTGAGGTACCAGACTGCTTTTATCTGGCGAACCAGCAAGAGGGTTTTGACTGGTTAACGATCCAGCTATCGTAGGCACAGGTAGGCATAAAAAAACCGGCCCGAAGGCCGGTTTTTTCTAACCGCCGAAACGGTTCCAAGATCGCGGAAGCGATTACTTGGCAGCTGGTGCTGGAGCAGCAGCTGGAGCGGCAGGAGCGGCTGCAGGAGCAGCAGCTGGAGCAGCAGGAGCGGCAGCAGCAGGAGCTGGGGCAGCAGCCGGGGCAGCAGGAGCAGCCGGGGCTTCTTTTTTGCCACAGGCAGAAACAGCAAGAGCGATCAGAGCAGCAACCAGAAGTGATTGTTTCATTTTCTTCCCTTTGATAAAGGTCGTTGAAGAATATCCTGCCGGAAAGACCCGACAAGACATGACTACACAAGCAGTCTGATTTAAATTATACACAGTTTGCCCCTTGGCAACAGGGGCATTAAATCCGGAATTTCACCAAGGTCATCAAGTACAATTCTGGCCTTGTTATTCTTACTTTTCATGCGCGGGTTAGCGCCTAAAAACATATGCCAGTTGGAACCATTGAATCCCTGGACCATGCAGGTCAGGGAATAGCCAGAGATGGCGGCAAAACCATTTTTGTTGAGGGCGCATTGCCCGGCGAGCTGGTTAGTTGGTTGAGCTATCGCCGTAAGCCAAGTTTCGAGCAGGCACGGGTCACGGAAGTGCATCGCGCCGCTTCTACACGGGTAACGCCCCGTTGCCCGCATTTTGGGGTGTGCGGCGGGTGTTCCCTTCAACATGCGGATCCTGCCCTGCAAATTGCAACCAAGCAACGCGTCTTGGAAGACAATCTCCGGCATATCGGCAATGTTCGTCCCTCATCGATTTATTCCCCGATCGCTGGCCCTGCCTGGCATTACCGCTTCCGCGCGCGTCTATCAGTCCGTTTGGTTCCCAAAAAGGGCGGTGTGCTGGTCGGCTTTCATGAGCGGCGCAGTAGCTACATAGCCGACATGTCTTCCTGCAGCATATTGCCGAAGCATGTCTCAGATTTGCTCCTACCATTGCGGGCACTTTTTGCCGCCATGTCAGCCCCAGACCGATTGCCGCAATTGGAAGTGGCCGTGGGGGAGCATTCATCCAATGCGGGTGTGCTGGACACTGTTTTCCTGCTACGCCATATGGATCCGCTGACCGATAATGATCTGGCAATGTTGCAAGCATTTGGCACTGAGCATCAGGTTCGCTGGTTCTTGCAATCAGGTGGCCCGGCAACTGTAAAACCACTCCTGGAAACGGATGCGCCGCTGTTGCAATACCGCATCCCTAATTACGGCCTGACGCTGCAATTTGCACC
Source organism: Fluviibacter sp. (assembly GCA_046093345.1). Classification (GTDB taxonomy): domain Bacteria; phylum Pseudomonadota; class Gammaproteobacteria; order Burkholderiales; family Rhodocyclaceae; genus Fluviibacter. Next base: position 33,261 of record JBJTFJ010000071.1, read on the forward strand.
GACGGAGTTTACCCAGGTCAACCCGGCCATCAATCACGCCCTGGTTACCAAAGCGATGCGGCTACTTGATGCTCAGCCCGGCGAGCGGATTGCCGACATGTTCTGTGGTCTGGGTAACTTTACCTTACCCATTGCCTATAGCGGTGCCACGGTTGTTGGTGTTGAAGGCAGCGAAGCGCTCGTACAGCGGGCGGCAGAGAATGCCGCTTTCAACGGCTTGAGCGACAAAACGAGCTTTTTCGCGGCCAATCTGTTTCTGGATTGCCAGCCGATCTGGGAACGCTTGGGCAAGCTCGATCGTATGCTGATCGATCCGCCTCGGGATGGGGCTCAAGCACTGGTGCAGGCGCTACCAGATGCTGATGCGCCCCGCGGTAATGCGCCTCATACGATTGTGTATGTTTCGTGTAATCCGGCCACATTGGCACGGGATGCCGATATTCTGGTGAATACCAAGGGGTATGAAATGTTGGGTGCGGGTATTGCCAATATGTTCCCGCACACGGCTCATGTGGAATCCATCGCCATGTTCCGCCGCCCTTAATGTAATCGGCGGCGCAAAAAAACGCCCGAGATAATTGCTCGGGCGTTTTGCTATCTGCTGTGGTGGCAGTATTTTTAGGCAGCTACCTTAACGATCAGCTGCGCGCTATTTAGATAGGAATCGGAAAAGAGCTGACGCGCCAGTTTGTACGCTGCACCATTTTTGGTTTTGAAGCGGGCGATTTCCTCGATAAAAAGCTTGAGGGAGTCAGCCAGGCACTTTTTCATGCTGGTTTGATCCAGCAGACCCAGATCGTAGTCGCAAACAGCGGAATTGCGACCCAGGCTTTCGATTTCTTTAGACGTCATGTGCAGCGAGTGCTCCAGCTGGCGCACGACCAATTCTGTTGAAGCTTTCTTGCCCATTTGATAAACCTCTGTATGGTTAATCGGCCCAGATTGCAGACCGCGTAAGGCAAATAACGCAGGGTGATTAACAAGCGTTGACAGAACTGATAACAATTTTTTAACCTATTGAAATTAAACAACAAAAAAGAGCCCCGCAGGGCTCTTTAGGGGTGTCTGGCAAAAACGCTTTAGTCGCGGTCGTTGCCGGTAAAGATCATCAGCAGGTTGAGCAGGCTGACGAACAGGTTGTAGATATCCAGATAAACCGCCAGAGTGGCCGTTATGTAGTTGGTTTCACCGCCGTTAACGATACGGCTCAGGTCAAACAGCAGGTAACCGGTAAAGAGCAGCGCACCAATGGCCGAAATGGCGATAGCCATAGCCGGAATAGCCAGGAAGATGTTGGCGATAGAAGCCAGAATGAGCAGAATCAGACCAGCAAACAGGAAGTTACCCATGAAGCTGAAGTCGCGTTTGCTCACGCTGGTATACATGGCCAGTGAGAAAAAGATCGCTGCCGTAGCACTACCCGCCATGGCAATCAGCTCGCCACCGTGTGCCATGCCCAATGCGACGCTGAGAATCTGCGAGAGCATCACACCCATGAAGAAGGTAAAGGCCAGGAGCAGGAGCACGCCAGTACCGCTATTCTGGTTGCGTTGAATAGCCCACATCAAACCGAAGGCAATGCCAAAGAACACCAGCGTACCCATGATCGGGCTGCCAGCCATCAACATCGGTACGCCAGAGCTAAGGCCGACGACAGCACCGATAACGGTAGGGATCAGCGATAGCGCCAGCAGCCAGTAGGTGTTTCGAAGTACCTGATTACGGCCTGCGTTAATGGTTACGCCGCTATAAGACGAGGTCGAGCGAACATCCATGGTAATTCCTCAATAAAATCAAAGTGAACAAACGTACAATAAAGCGTTTCAGCAACTATATGGTATCTGAAAACCCCAATTCAAGCCGATGTAGCTTAACAGCGACTTAACGTGCTTTAAATAGTGTGGCGGATAAGTTGGGACGGGTCCGCCTGATCATCCCAGGAGAGATATTCCCCCCGTTCGGCAGACCAATCGGCTAATACCCAGCGTTCGACATGAATGCCGTCAACAATCACATCATGTGTTGCAGGGCGATGCGTATGGCCGTGAATCATGGTGGCGTAACCAAAGCGACGTGCCTCGTCTTCAACCGTGCCTAAATCAACGTCCGTAATTCTGCCGGTTTGGGCATCGTAGCGGCGCCCTTTGCTGCGCCAGCGTATCCAGCTCGCAATGGCCCGTCGCAACCAGTAGGGCAGGCGCAGAAATTTTGCCTGGTTCTCGGGGACGCGGACTTTTGCGCGGAATTCCTGGTACTTAACATCCCCCGTACAGTAAAGGTCGCCGTGCGACAAAACAAACTGCCAGTTCGGGGTGGAAAGCACGTATGGGTCTTCCAGAGGCACGATGCCCAGCTCGGCTAGTGCTTTATGACTCAACATAAAGTCCCGGTTGCCGGCCATGAAATAGACCGCAACACCTGCCTGAACAGTTTGTTTTAGTGCGTGGAATATGGGTTGATAGGCTTTGAGACCTAAGTCTTCATCGCCTACCCATGATTCGAAAATATCACCCAGCAGATAAACCGATTGGGCTTCCCGGCGGGCACGCTCCAAAAAACTCAGGAAGCGTGCAGTAATTGCCGGGGTGTCCGATGACAGATGCACATCGGACGCAAAGAAAATCATTTAACGGTAACCGACTGGATAACCACATCTTCCTTGGGTACGTCCTGGTGGAAGCCGCTGGTACCGGTTTTAACAGCCTTGATTTTGTTGACGACATCCATGCCATCGGTCACCTTACCAAAAACGGCATAGCCCCAGCCTTGTGGCGTTTCGCTCTTGAAGTTGAGGAAATCGTTGTCGGCCACGTTGATAAAGAACTGGTCGGTTGCCGAATGCGGATCGCTGGTGCGGGCCATCGCCAGGGTGCCTGTGGTGTTCTTCAGGCCATTGTTGGCTTCGTTCTTGATCGGTGCCTTGGTTGGCTTTTGCTTCATGCCCGGCTCGAAACCGCCGCCTTGAATCATGAAGCCATTGATCACGCGATGGAAAATCGTGTTGTTGTAAGTGCCGTCTTTGGCATACGACAGAAAGTTGGCAACGGTTACCGGGGCGTGTTCGCTATCCAGTTCAACAGTAATGGCACCCATATTGGTATTCAGAACGACGGTTTGCATAGATCAATGCTCCTGAGTGTAGGGGGAGGTTGTTGTAGTTCGTGCTATATTCAAAGACGCATTTTATCCGTATTTTCCAGATTACTTTAGTCCGTCATGCTCTCGATCTATAACACCCTTGCCCGCGAAAAGACCCCGTTAAATCCGATCCATCCGGGGCAGGTGCGCATGTACGTCTGCGGCATGACGGTTTATGACTTCTGTCACCTAGGCCATGCCCGGGTGATGGTTGTTTTCGATATGGTTTATCGCTGGCTCATGGCGCAGGGCTATCAGGTGGAATATGTGCGCAATATCACCGATATTGATGACAAGATCATTAACCGCGCCAACGAGCGGGGCGAAACGATCCAGCAGCTGACGGATCGCTACATTGCCGCCATGCATGAAGACAGTGATGCGCTCGGCGTATTGCGTCCAACCAAAGAGCCACGTGCCACCGAATACGTGCAGGAAATGCTGGATCTGATCGGCACCCTGGAAGACAAAGGCTTGGCCTATCAGGGTGGTGACGGGGACGTGAACTTTGCGGTGCGCAAGTTTCCGGGTTACGGCAAGTTATCGGGTAAATCCCTGGACGATCTTCGTGCCGGTGAACGCGTGGCGGTGGCTGGTGCCAAAGAAGATCCGCTGGATTTCGTGCTCTGGAAGCATGCCAAAGTCGGTGAACCCGCATGGGCATCGCCCTGGGGCGATGGTCGTCCGGGCTGGCATATCGAATGTTCGGCCATGAGCAGTGCACTCCTTGGCAACCACTTTGATATTCATGGTGGTGGCGCTGACCTCCAGTTTCCGCACCATGAAAACGAAATTGCCCAGTCCGAAGGCGCACATGGTGGCACGTTCGCCAACGTCTGGATGCACAACGGCTTTATCCGTGTGGAGAAAGATGGCATCGAAGAGAAAATGTCCAAATCGCTGGGCAACTTCTTCACCATCCGTGATGTGCTTAAGGTCTATGATCCGGAGATCATCCGTTTCTTTATCCTGCGTGCTCAGTATCGCAGCCCGTTGAATTACTCGACCTCGCATCTGGATGATGCCGCTAACGCGCTGGAGCGCTTGTACACGGCATTGCGCAATGTGCCTGCTACAGATAGTGCTGTAGATTGGAATAGCGTCCACGGCCAGAAGTTTGCAGCGGCCATGAATGATGACTTCAATACACCAGAGGCCATGGCGATTCTGTTTGAAATGGCACAGGTGGTTAACCGTGAACAAAGCGCTGAGCTGGCTAGCCAACTCAAAGCACTCGCGGGTGTTCTTGGCTTGTTGCAACGTAAACCGGAAGCATTCTTGCAGCGCGCTACCGGTGCTGATGCCGAAGGCCTAACCCCAGAGCAGATCGAAGCACGTATTCAGGAGCGTCTGGCGGCACGCAAGGCTAAAGATTTCGCGACCTCTGATCGTGTACGTAACGAACTGCTAGAAGCGGGCGTTGTGCTCGAGGATACGCCGCAGGGCACCATCTGGCGTCGTGCCTGACCTAGCCAAAGTGCTGGCGCGTTCCGAACGCGCCATGCTATTTATTCTGGCGGGTATCCAGTTCTGTCATGTGCTGGATTTCATGATCATGATGCCGCTGGGGCCGTTTCTCATCAGCGCCCTGGGTATTTCCACGCATGAGTTTGCCTTGTTGGTCGCCAGCTATAGTTTTAGCGCAGCCGTTGCGGGCTTGCTCATGGCGCCCATCGTTGATCGATTTGAACGTAAACGGTTTTTGCTCGGTATCTTTCTAGCCTTTGCGATTGCCACTTTGCTTTGCGCCTTGTCACCGGGGTTTACCACCCTGTTGCTTGCTCGAGGCCTAGCAGGTGTTTTCGGCGGCATGATGGGTGCCATGGTGCATACCATGGTGGCAGATGCCATTCCCTTTGAACGTCGCGCCAAAGCGACCGGTTATGTGGCTACAGCCTTTTCAGTCTCCAGTATTGCCGGGGTGCCGCTATCGTTGTTAATGGCGGATGCGATGGGTTGGCAGGCGCCGTTTCTATTTATTGCCATGCTCAGTGCGCTGCTTATCTGGTTTGGCTACCAATTCCTGCCCGAATTTCGTGGTCATTTAAATACACGTAAAGAAGGGCAGGCGATTCGGCAGATGATCTCGGTGGCAATTGAACCTAATCACATGAGGGCGATGCTGCTCACTGGGCTGGTGATCTTTGGCGGTTTTACGGTTATTCCCTACATCACCCTCTACGCCATCAGCAATGTGGGTATTGCTGGTGACCAGATTCCATTGATTTATTTTCTGGGCGGCGCCGCCACACTGATCACCGCACGACTCATTGGTGCGTTAGCCGACCATTTTGGCAAAGTGCTGCTGTTTCGTGTGGTAGCGATTGGTGCCTGTGTGCCCGTTTTGCTGGTCACCAACATTGGCGCAACTAACCTGAGCATCTGGCTCATCATCACCACGCTATTCTTTATTCTGGTGTCTGGCCGAATGGTGCCCTTGCTGGCCATCGTGGGTGCAGCGGTTAAACCACACGAGCGGGGCACTTTTCTATCGCTTAACGCCACTGTGCAATCTATGGCCATGGGTTTGGCCAGTATGGTGGGTGGTATTTTCATTGCACAGGCACCCGATGGCCTGATCAGTGGCTATGGCTGGGTGGGTCTGGTTGCTGCGAGTTTCAATATTCTGGCAGCTCTATGGGTGAGTCAAGTCAAAATTCGGGACTGATGACTCACCCGGCATTTATGTACTAGCTACTAAAGAAATTCTTCAGCTTTTGCTGCCAGCCACCTTCTTGCGGAGAGTGGTTTTCACCCAGGCTTTCCTGGAACTTGCGAAGCAATTCTTTCTGCTCGCCGTTCAGGTTAACAGGGGTTTCTACTGTAACGTGAACGTACAGGTTGCCAGCGACACCGCTGCGCATGCCGGTAATGCCTTTGCCGCGCAAGCGGAAAATTTTGCCGGTTTGCGTTTCTTCGGGAATGCGTAGGCTAGCGGTGCCATCCAGCGTTGGCACATCGATGTCACCACCCAGAGCGGCAGTGGTCATGGTGATGGGGATTTCGCAATGCAGGTCGTCGCCATCACGCGTAAAGAGTTCGTGTTGACGCAGGCTGATTTGTACGTAGAGGTCGCCAGACGGGCCACCATTAACACCGGCTTCACCTTCACCCGACAGCCGGATGCGATCACCTTCGTTAACGCCGGCCGGGATTTTGATTTCCAGTGTTTTGTTTTCCCGCTTGCGACCGCGGCCGTGGCAGTCGGTGCACGGGTCATCGATGACTTTACCCGAGCCATGACAGTGTGGGCAGCTCTGCTGCACCGAGAAGAAGCCCTGTTGCATGCGGACCTGGCCACTACCTTTACAGGTGCCACAGGTTGATGCGCTGGTGCCGGCTTTGGCACCACTGCCTTTGCAGGTGCCACAATTAATTTCGGTTGGAATGCGGATGCGGGTTTGCGAACCTTTGGCGGCTTCTTCCAGGGTGATTTCAAGGTCGTAGCGCAGATCGGCGCCACGGTAGACCTGGCTGCGCCCACCACGACCACCGCCACCACCGAAACCACCGCCACCGCCACGGAAGATTTCTTCGAAGATGTTGCCGAAGTCAAAACCGCCAGCGCCACCACCGAATCCGCCGTGGCCCATGGAAGGGTCTACGCCGGCGTGGCCATACTGATCGTAGGCGGCACGTTTGTTCGGGTCAGTGAGGATTTCGTAAGCCTCTTTGGCCTCTTTGAATTGGGATTCGGCTGATTTGTCGTCGGGGTTACGGTCCGGATGGTATTTCATGGCCAGGCGACGATAGGCCTTTTTAAGCTCATCATCGGAGGCACCTTTGTTAACACCCAGAATTTCGTAGTAATCGCGTTTAGACATAGCAGTTCGGCTTCAGTTCGAATCAAATATTGAAAATGCAAAGGGGGCAAGGTTACCCTTGCCCCCGCCGGATCGGTAATCCGGTGTTACTTCTTGTCTTTTACTTCCGTGAACTCGGCATCAACCACATCACCATCTGGTTGCTTGCCGGCATCGGTGTTGCCACCTGCGGCAGCACC
>JBJTFJ010000072.1:0-2095 GCA_046093345.1 Fluviibacter sp.
CTGGTTGCCAAGTATCCGGACTCCAAGGCTGCCGGCGCTGCCAAACAGCAAATCAAGAAGTAAAGCGTCATGGCAGAAACAGTAGGCGCGGACTGCGAACAAACGGTCCGACTGAGCGAGATCTTCTTTTCGTTACAGGGCGAGGCGGCACGGTCGGGCATGCCTACGGTTTTTGTCCGCCTGACGGGCTGTCCGTTGCGCTGTACCTGGTGTGACACTGAGTATGCATTTACCGGGGGGGCAACGACCCGGATTGACGATGTGCTTACCGAAGTAGCGCGCCACCCCACTCGGCATGTCTGCGTCACTGGTGGTGAGCCGCTTGCACAAAAAACCTGCCTGCCTTTGCTTCGCGTGCTCTGTGATGCCGGTTACGACGTTTGTCTGGAAACCTCCGGCGCGTTCGATATCGCCCAAGTGGATGCGCGCGTTGCCCGCATCATGGATCTTAAAGCACCCGGTTCAGGTGAAAGCGCCAAGAATCTGCTGAGCAACATCGCTGATCTGCGACCAACGGATGAAGTAAAAATTGTCGTGGCTTCGCGTGCAGATTATGAATGGGCCAAAGAGATGATTAGTTCGCATGATCTCAGCACACGCTGCGATATCGTTCTATCGCCGGTGGCTGGACAACTGAACCCCACGGATCTTGCCGAATGGATTCTGGCCGATGGCCTCAACGTGCGCTTCCAGATTCAACTACATAAACTCCTCTGGAGTGACGCTCGTGGCAAATAGCGAACGCAATGCCCCACCAGCCGTTGTGCTGCTCTCCGGTGGCCTGGATTCAGCCACTACACTCGCTATTGCCCGCGACCAGGGCTTTGCTTGCCACGCCATTGCTTTTGATTACGGCCAGCGTCACCGCGCCGAACTAGATGCGTCGCTTCGTCAGGCCAAAGCACTGGGTGCAGTCAGCCACCGGGTTGTTCATGTGGACATGAACCAGTTTGGCGGGTCAGCGCTTACCGATCTAACGATGGCCGTACCTGAAGCGCATAGCCAGCCCGGCATTCCAAGCACCTATGTTCCCGCCCGCAACACGGTGATGTTGTCACTGGCGCTGGCGTTAGCGGAAACCCTCAATAGCCGGGATATCTTTCTGGGTGTTAATGCCGTCGACTACTCCGGCTACCCAGATTGCCGACCTGAATATATTGCTGCCTTCGAACAGATGGCCAACCTTGCCACCAAAGCTGGCGTAGAAGGCGCGCGCTTCCGCGTTCACGCGCCGTTGATTGATATGAGCAAAGCGGACATCATCCGCATGGGCACTGAATTAGGTGTGGACTACAGCCTAACAGTTTCCTGCTACCAGGCCACGCCTGATGGCAAAGCCTGCGGACATTGTGACTCCTGCGCACTACGCGCCGAAGGCTTTGCCGCAGCAGGCATTACCGACCCAACGCCCTACGTTAATCGCTAACGCCTGCGCTCCCAGCAGGTTAACTGGGCGATGGTGTGCTGAAATTTACGGGATGTTTCACGAATCACAAATGGCACATCCCTTGGCTCGCCTAGCGGCACAAAGTCACGGCCTAATTGCTCACGCAATGCATCCAACGTTGTATAGCGTTCGCCATCACGCTTAAATCCGCCGAGCCATTGGTGCTTCGGCGTGTGTTCTTCTAACCAGGTATAGGGTGAAGTCAATACCAACAGGCCACCGGGCACTATGCGTTTACCAATCTCATCCAGAAACTTGGCTGGATCATAAAGACGATCAATCAGATTCGCCGCAACTACCAGATCAAAATCACCATAGGTCTCTTTCAGATTACAGGCGTCACCCTGCCAAAAACCAACCCGTTTCGCGCATTCCAGCAAACCCAGCGTTTCTAAAGAAACCTCACGGAAAGATTGAAGTGCACCTTCATCGGTAAGTGCATAGCGAACATGACCATTGCGAATCAGCTCATCGGCAAGATTAATAAAGCGCGCAGAAAAATCGACACCAATCACCGACTGGAATCCTGATCGGCCGGGCAACCCCTTTGCCAATTCAAAACTGCTGCGACCGACCGCACACCCAATATCCAGCGCGCGATTCAGTGGTTTGTCCTTCATCACATCCAGGGCAATCTCCGCCACAGCT
>JBJTFJ010000073.1:0-2545 GCA_046093345.1 Fluviibacter sp.
TCAATCGGCGTGCAGCGCCCATCGCCTTGGCCGGTGGGTGTGGGCCAGGCGTTCTCAGGCGCCAGCAGTTGGCGTGCACCTTCGGAAAGCGCCAGTGCGCGCGGATCTGTCTGCCCGGCGTCCAGGTTGCGTTGTTCCAGAAGGAGGACGCGATGTCGTGTACCTGCTAATAAAAGCGCCAGCGTGCTGCCTACGGGGCCGGCACCCAGGATGACGATGTCGTATTCCTCGGTTGCACTTGCAGCGGGGGCGATCATGGCGCGTCGGACATCAGGCTTTCGATGTCAGTAATAGTTTTGGGGGCGTTCATGGTTGTTACATGGCAACCAGTATCGGTCACCACCACATCGTCCTCGATACGGATCCCGATGTTATGGAAAGCAGCGGGAACATTGTCGGCAGCGCGAACATAGAAGCCTGGCTCGATGGTCAGAGTCATCCCGCTTTGCAAGGAAACCCACTCATCGTCTTCGTGATACGGCCCGGCATCGTGCACATCCAGTCCAAGCCAGTGGCTGGTTCGGTGCATATAGAAGCGGCGGAAATCGCCAGATTCAATCACGCTCTCGGTGCTGCCGTTGCAGAGCTTTAGGTCAATCATGCCCCGAACCAGAACTTGAAGGGCAGCATCGTGCGGCGCATGGAAGGCAGCGCCCGGGCGGGTTGCTGCAATCGCCGCCTCTTGAGCGGCCAGCGTAATGGCATAGAGATCACGCTGGGCCGCATTGAATCGCCCGTTAACAGGAAAGGTACGGGTAATGTCCGAAGCGTAGCCGCTCACTTCGCAACCGGCATCGATCAGGACTAAATCCCCATCGCGCAGCGGTTGGTTGTTGGCAGTGTAATGCAGGACACAGGCGTTGGCGCCGCCAGCAATAATGGCGGGGTACGAAGGCGGGTGGCCACCGGCCTGCAAAAAAGCGTACTGCAGTTCTGCATCCAGTTGATACTCGTAAAGACCAGGTACGCATGCACGCATGGCCCGGCAATGTGCGTTGGCTGCAATGTCAGCGGCACGTTGCATCAGCGCCAGTTCGCTGGCATCTTTATTGCGTCGCATGGGTTCTACCAGTGCGCGCCAATCAGCCACCATGGTTGGTGCCTGTTTTCCGGCGCGAGACTGTGATCGAGCTTGTTCGAGCCAACGTCCTGCGCGTGCATCCCAGTCAGGATTGGTGCCAAGGCTATGCCAGAGTGTTTGTGCGCCGATCAGGTGCTCGCTAACGATGCGGTCAAGGTCTTCTAAGGCGTACGCGGCATCGAAATGAAAGCGTTCGCGGGCGGCGTCAGGGCCAAATCGAAAGCCTTCCCAGAGTTCGCGTTCTTCATTCTTGGCGCGGCAAAACAACAGGCTCTGCGGATTGTCGGAAACTAGTAATACGAGTACGGCATCCGGCTCTTCAAAGCCGGTGAGGTACCAGAAATTGCTATCGAAGCGGAATGGGTGGTGCGTATCCCGGTTGCGAATCAGCTCCGTTGAGGTGGGAATGACCGCCACGCCACGCCCTTTTTTATGCATTTCCATGAGCAACTGTTGTCGACGATGCACGAAAGGTGCTGCGTCAAAAGCTTTTGGGGCTAAAGGAGCAAGTGGCAGAGGAAGCGAACGGATGTCAGGCATCATGCAGGCTTATTAATAGGACAACTGATCATACGCCTGCTGAGAGCTTATAGGGGCTGGATTTCACGCAATTCTGCATCCAGCGCCGCCAGTCGGTCGGGAGTGCCAACGTCTTCCCAACGCCCGCTATGGTGTTCACCACTTACGCGTTGGTCAGTCATTGCAGCGCGGAGCAGCGGCGCCAGCTTGGCAGGGGTGCCCAGCGTGAGCGCTTTAAACAGGCTGGGTCGGTAAAAACCGATGCCGGCAAAGGTGAGTGCAGGTACATCGGCTGTTTTGTCGGAGACCCGATTGTTCTGTAGTGTGAAGTCGCCAGTAGGGTGCTGCGGCGGGTTATTGACCAGCACCAGGTGCGCCAGATCCGTTTCGCGCATCGTGACCTGTGCAATAGGCCAATCGCAGTAGATGTCACCATTAATGACTAAAAAAGGTGCATCGCCGCCATCGTCTAGGTGCTGTAGCGCCTGGCAAATACCACCGGCGGTTTCCAGAGCGCAGATAGGTTCCGGCGACCAGGTAATCGACAGACCCCATTCTGAGCCGTCACCCAAGCGGGATACCAGTTGCTCCCCCAGGTGCGCATGGTTGATTACGATGTCTTTGATGCCTGCCGCTGCCAGGCGTTCCAGGTGGTAAACAATGAGTGGCTTATCTGCTGCGGGCAGCAAAGGTTTGGGGCAATGATCGGTAAGCGGACGCATGCGTTCGCCTCGACCAGCAGCCAGAATCATTGCGCGCATGGTCTGGCCTTAGAAGGTGTAGCCAATCTGAAGATCGCGTGGCGATAGGCGTTCGAGTATAGGCACCAGCGGGCGCAATTCAGCATAACGCTCGGCGGTGCGATAGGCGTAATTAAAGAAACGCGGCAGATCTTCCAGATAATGGCCTTTGCTATCCCGGTAGTTCAGACGGCAGAAAATACCC
>JBJTFJ010000074.1:0-6238 GCA_046093345.1 Fluviibacter sp.
GTGGGGTATGAATCTCTCGTATTGCGTGCAGCCTTCGCCGGATGGCCTGGCTCAGGCGTTTATTCTGGGTGAGCAGCATGTGGGTAACAACCCTAGCGCTCTCATCCTCGGTGACAACCTCTATTATGGCCATGACTTTGCCTCCATTCTCAAGCGGGCAGATGCTCAGACCTCGGGCGCCTCAGTCTTTGCCTATCATGTGAATGATCCCGAACGTTATGGCGTGGTTGAGTTCGATGCTGCGGGCAAAGCCCTTTCTATTGAAGAGAAGCCCGTTAAGCCCAAGAGCAAATATGCCGTCACCGGTCTCTACTTCTACGACAATCAGGTCGTAGATATCGCCAAATCGATTAAGCCATCGGCACGAGGTGAGCTTGAGATCACCACAGTGAATGAGGTCTACCTCAAACAAGACCAGCTCAATGTCGAGATCATGGGTCGTGGCTATGCCTGGCTAGATACAGGCACCCATGATTCACTCATTGAAGCTTTCAAAGAAGAAACCACGGTCATCTCCGAAGACGCGGGGTTCAATGACACAGACATCCGGAATCTTGGTTTGAGTCGCCTTCATCGAATATCTTCCACCAGTAGGTTCATGAGGTACTGGCCGTAACCTGTTTTCAGATAAGGTTGCGCCAGCTGCTCTAGCTTCTCGGCACTGACCCAGCCGTTACGGAAGGCAATCTCTTCCGGGCAAGCGACTTTGAGTCCCTGACGGTGTTCAATGGTCTGGATGAACTGTGCCGCTTCAATCAGTGAGTCGTGTGTACCCGTATCGAGCCAGGCATAACCTCGGCCCATGATCTCGACATTGAGCTGATCTTGTTTGAGGTAGACCTCATTCACTGTAGTGATCTCAAGCTCACCCCGTGCCGAAGGCTTAATAGACTTGGCAATATCCACGACCTGATTGTCGTAGAAGTAGAGACCGGTGACGGCGTATTTGCTCTTAGGCTTAATTGGCTTCTCTTCGATAGAGAGGGCTTTGCCGGTAGCGTCGAATTCAACGACGCCGTAACGCTCAGGATCGTTTACATGATAGGCAAAGACCGAAGCACCCGAGGTCTGAGCATCTGCCCGCTTGAGAATCGATGCAAAGTCATGGCCGTAATAGAGGTTGTCGCCGAGGATCAGTGCGCTGGGATTATTGCCGACAAACTGTTCGCCCAGAATAAAGGCCTGTGCCAGACCATCTGGTGAGGGCTGCACACAGTACGAGAGATTAATACCCCACTGAGAGCCGTCGCCGAGCAGTTGCTCAAAGCGTGGCGTGTCTTGTGGTGTCGAGATCACCAGAATATCCCGCATGCCCGCCATCATCAGACTGGTAAGCGGGTAATAGATCATCGGCTTGTCGTAGACCGGCAAGAGTTGCTTGGAAACAGAGAGCGTTGCTGGATAAAGACGGGTGCCAGAGCCACCGGCCAGGATGATGCCTTTGCGTGTTGAGGGTGTTAGAGACATGGGATCGTTTGGAAGTTAGGTGCGTCCATTGTATCTAAGTCAGAAAATTTTGATGGTTTCCTTGGATGAAACGAATAAATAATATGTAAACTTAAAGGCAAAATTAATAAAACAAAAATGCGAGATAAATTTATTGGGTGGTTTACGGGTGTCCAGCCATCTATGGTGGGCGCTTGGTGGGGTCGTGCAGGCGTCTGCCTCGCGCGGGCTAGGCCAATGGATAATTTTCAGACTGTTGTGGAAGTTGTGTACGAGCCGTGCGGATTAGATTTCGCTAATCAAACGGATATGAGCTTGTCGAATCGGGGAGAGACGGTCAATGCCTTACGTTGTGCTGCTGAGCGATTAGGGAGGCACAAATTTACATTGGCGCTTGGCATTCCTTCAGGTGATATTTTCATTAAAAACATTGAGATACCTGTGGGGCTGACAACAAAGCAGATTGAACAGATTTCTGTGGTGGAGGCCGTGTCTAACTTGCCGGTACCGCCAGAAGAGATTTGTGCAGATTTTCTGAAACACAACGCCGAAAAGGCAGTAAACACGGAACGTATTGATATTGCATTTTGTAAACGAGGCTTGATCGACGATTTAGGGATCGTTGCAGAAGATGCAGGTGTTGTATTGAGCGTAGTTGACCGAGATATACAGGCCGTACACGATGCAATACTTTGGTGCGCAAAAGAACAAGGCAGTCATAAATCGGTCGAATATCCTCTGGGTGTGCTTATTGAAGGAGAGGAGAAAACTTTTATAGTTTCACGGAGCGCGCTTGATCATGTTTCTTACGCATTTAAGAGTGCTGACAATATCGTGAGTTCAGAGTCAGTCTCAAAGGAGCTTCAAGCATATTGCCGTCGAGCAGGCTTGGACTTTGAAAACGGTAGGCCATTGAACCAACTATTTCTAGTAGTTGACGCAGATTCGTGTGCTGTCGCCGCTTCAAATTTTGAAAATTTGTCCCAAGAAACGTTAGAAATTAATCCGGCAACATGTGTGAAGGGCGATGGTGGTATATCGCCTGTTTACGGATTGATAGTTGCAATGGGTATGGCCCTAAGGAAAGCGGCATGACTAGCCGGTTTAATTTGATGCCACATCGGATGCAAAAACAAATGTGGCAGAAACGGGTGTTGGGTCGACAAGTCAGCATGGTGTTGTTGCTTGCGTTTTTAACAGCGCTGCTTATTCACGGAATCGTCGTCACAAGAATGAATTATCTTGAAAGATATAACAACGGTTTGCAGTCTGCCGTGACACAAATGCTTCCGGCGTATCGGGATGCTCAGCATTTTGTAAAGCAGCGCGATGACATGTTGGAAAGGCAGAAAATTCTAGAAAGGCTGGATGCTAGACGTTCGACTAGCGTCATGATTCTTGATGACGTTGCACGGGCGATGCTGCCCGAAGTTTATTTGACGAGACTGGAAGAGGATGGCGAGCGATTCCTACTTGAAGGAAAAGCGGTGAACAATGCTGCGATCGCAAATTTTTTTGAAGTGATAGTTAGGTCGGAACGATTAACTTCATTGACGTTGGAAGAAATACACGTCCAAGAAAGCGAGATTCTTGCGCCCTATGTCTTCCTGATAATTGGAAAGGTAAGACTATCTGGCGTGGCCGATAACAAGATCGTTGATCTTTCTCATGAGTAAGTTAAGTAAGCTACATGGAAATGCCCTGGTTTGGATTCGTGCCAGAGCCGCTGCAGTTAAAGGAAAGTATAAGAAAATACATAGCGCGCGCGGGGGCGCAAAGATTGGTGCGCCATGGTGGAAAAAAGACATAAAAGAACTGCTGGTGGATATTAATTCCCAGCGATTAAGAATTGATTCGGCCATGACCCTCCAATCAATTGCCGACATTTCTTGTTGGACAATGCGCTTTAGAGTGACAGTGCTTCTCTTGGTCTTCGTCCTTGGTGTTTTGCTAGGCACGTTCAGTATTTCATCTGGCACGTTAAACGACATAGATGCCCAAATAGTGGAACGTGAGGTGCTTAAAAAGCGTTATTTAAGGTATGCCGAACAGGTTGATATGTTGCCTGTATACCGGATTCAAACAGAAACAATTCTAGAAAGGTTTGGCGAGCTTCTTGATGCAATACCAGCTGCACTCGAATCGGTACATGTTCTGACGCAGTTGAACAAAGCGGCTAAGGTTTCTGGTTTGCAACTTGAATTTTTTAAGCCGCTCGGTGAAGAAGTGCATGCCTACTACGTAGTGTTGCCTATCGAGATACGCCTGCGTGGTGACTACACTGCAATTGCCAACTTTCTAGAACTGGTATCCAGGATGCAGCACTTGGTAACGGTGGATGTAGTGATTTTGCCATCGGCAACACATGCAAATCAAATAGTCTTGGCATCATTGCTTAAGGCATATCGTTACAAGGACTTGCCCAAAAAATCAGACGGCAAGATTTCTCGCGATGCACGCTAAATTTTGGTTTTGTATCGGAAGCTGCTTTTTTCTTGGAGCCTGTTCCGTTTCTGGCGAAGAGGCCGCTTCGCAGTGGATGCAAAGCAGAACGACTTTGGTGGTGCCAGTTAATTCATCGGTTGTTCCAACACTCGTGGACACGCCGCCGGCGGTGTATACCGCAAAACATGTGACTGATCCTTTTGCGCCCGGACGCATCGGGCAGTCTCTTGCTTCCAACAGCAATATACAACCCGTCATCGGGGAGCGTTGGCATTTTTCGGATGCATCTGTTGATTCGCTTCGCATCGTAGGTTTCTTTGAGGTAAAGGGGCGATACATAGGGATCGTCGAGGGAAGCGCAGGTTCTGCGAATGTCAAAGTTGGAGATCGGCTGGGTAATCAGCAGGCTGAAATTATTGACATTTCAAAACAGGGCATCAGTTTGCGGCAGACAGATGGTTCTGAATCATTGATGCCGATTGGTCGGCGGAGTCGTTAAAAATGAAAATTCAATGCAGTTATTTCTGCAAGAAGTTGGTGCTGTCAGGCCTTTTACTCATATCGTTTAGTTTGGTCGTGCCTTATGCAATGTCTGGCGTTGCGAATCCGCGGATTACTCTGGATATTCAGAATGGCGATGTGCGCCAGGTATTAGCGCTGATCGGCCGTGAGTTGGGAATCAACATCGTTGCCAGTGAGGCGGTAAAAGGGCAAGTAACTATCGTGATGAATAACGTGCCGGCTTCGGAGGTTTTGCAATCTATTTTCCAGCAGCGCGGGCTTGTGGGTAAACAGGAAGATGGCATTTTGATAGTGCGACCTAAAAGCGAAGCGATGGAGCAGGAGCGCGTAGGCATGGAAATCGCTCAGCAGGCTCAAAGTATTGGCCCGCTAAAGCAGGAAGCATTTCGTTTGCGTTTTGCTCAGGCTGTCGATCTGGAAAAGCTGGTCCGTGAACAATTAACGCCACGAGGTAAAGTCAGCGTTGATTCTCGAACCAACACCTTGTTTGTTAACGACACAGGATCAAAACTCTCTGAAATTGCGCTGTTGATTAAGTCGGTTGATCAACCGATTCGGCAAGTGTTGATAGAGGCACGGATTGTTGAGGCGAATGAAACCTTTAACGAAGAGTTAGGTGTGCGCCTGGGCGCTTTGGATACGGTACGTATGGGCGGTGGGGGCCTGCAAATCGGTGGCGGACAATACGTGCCACCCACCCAGGCAGCGCAGGCGCTTAATTACAACAGGCTGGTTCCCGGCGGCACGCCGAGTTATCAGACTTTAAATAGCGTTAATGGACAACCCTTCTCAGTTAATCAAACGCTGGGCTCCGTTAATTTGCCCGTAACGCGCGCAGCAGCGGGTACGATGGCCTTTGCATTGTTGAGTCCAACAGGGTCGCGCATTCTAAATGTGGAGCTTTCGGCGCTGGAGTCAGATGGACGCGGTAAGATTATTTCCAGCCCCAAGGTGGTTACAGGTGATAACGTTAAAGCGGTGATTGAAGACGGCACCGAGATTCCTTATCTGTCCACAGCACAAACGGGTGGTACAACGATTCCGACGGTGGAATTCAAGAAGGCCGTGTTATCGCTAGATGTAACGCCCCAGATTACGCCTGATGGCAAAGTGCGTTTGAAGCTCATCGTGCGCAAAGAAGAGCCCGACTATGCGGCTATGCAACTTATCCCCGGATCAACTAACCCGCCAATCAAAAGCACGGTCGTCACAACAGATGTGCTGGTAGAAAATGCGGGCACCGTGTCCATAGGCGGTGTTTTCATCAAGAAAGTGGATAATCTCGTCACGCAGGTACCCTTTCTTGGGGATATCCCTTTTATTGGCAACTTTTTCAAATACCGGTCGACCACTGAACAGCGGCGAGAACTGCTGGTGTTCATTTCGCCACAAATTGTGGCGGGCGGCACAACGGGACCTTGAGCATTTTTAGTATGACGATCGCACTCCCTGAAAATATCTTTCTCGTTGGCCTGATGGGCGCTGGTAAATCCACGGTAGGGCGGATTCTGGCGCGACGCTTGGGGAAGCGCTTTGTTGATACCGATCACGAAATCGAAAAGCGAAATGGGGTAACGATCCCGGTGATTTTTGAGATCGAGGGCGAAGAGGGGTTTCGCCGTAGGGAACAAGAAGTGCTGGCAGACTTGGCGCAGGAGAAAGATTTAGTGCTCAGTACCGGTGGCGGGATTGTGCTTAAGCCAGAAAACCGTGAAGTCCTGCGTAACGATGGTTTTGTGGTTTATTTGAACGCTCGCCCGGAATTGCTGGCTGAGCGCACCAAGCATGATCGCACCCGGCCATTGCTTAATGTAGAAGACCCGCT
>JBJTFJ010000075.1:0-9241 GCA_046093345.1 Fluviibacter sp.
GCTGTGATGGTTGTATTTAGCCCTTGTTGTTCGAGCTGTTCAATCACGGGATGCCAGATGCCGGGCAGAAAACCCCAGCCATGCAGTAGCGCCATCGGCGTTGTTGTCGGCATTATTGGGCCGCTCCGATTGCTGCCAGTAGACCTTTTATATGCGCGGGCGTATGCGCGGCAGATAGTGAGATACGCAGTCTTGCCGTGCCTGCAGGCACAGTGGGTGGGCGAATGGCCGGCACCCAGTAACCTTGCTCTAGCAAGCGGGCAGAGAGTTTTACTGCGGCTTCGTTATCGCCGACTACCAGGGCTTGAATGCCCGTGCGCGAGGGGAGCAACGTGTAAGGTAAATTCAGCGCAGCGATGCCAGACCGGAATGCCGTGATGTTGACATTTAAACGGGCACGCAGATCATCGCCTTCAAGCATTCGTTGTAGCGAAGCCAGTAGTGCGCCAGCAACCATCGGGCTGGCACCTGTGGTGTAAATGTAAGAACGTGCTTTTTGAATCAGCCACTCAACCAGATCTTTGCTACCTGCGACAAACGCACCGGAAACGCCAGCGGCTTTGCCAAGCGTGCCGATCATGACCAGGTTGGGGTGTGCGGGTAGCTGGGCATCGGCAATGCTGCCACGGCCTTGTGGGCCAAGCACGCCAAGACCGTGCGCATCGTCAACGATGAGCCACGCGTCATATTGAAGGGCGAGATCAAGCAACGCCTGTAACGGGGCTTCGTCTCCATCCATGCTAAAGACGCTATCGGTAACGATGAGTCGGGTGCTGTCTGCGCTAACGGGGGTGTTGGCTAATTTAGCCGCCAGATCTTCAGCATTCGCATGCTGATAGCGGATGTGTTGTGCGCGGGAGAGCAGTGCACCATCAATCAGCGATGCATGGTTGGTGCGGTCTGCAAAAATCACATCATGCCGATCGGCGACAACGAAGCTGCCGTAAAACTCTCAGCTCGCTTGCTTGATCAAGGTTACTGGGTGCCGGCCATTCGCCCACCCACTGTACCTGCAGGCACTGCAAGACTTCGTATCTCGCTATCTGCCGCGCATACGCCCGCGCATATACAAGGTCTACTCGCAGCAATCGGAGCGGCTCAATGATGCCGACAAAAACGCCGATGGTGCTACTGCATGGCTGGGGTTTTCTGCCCGGCATCTGGCATGCCGTGATTGAACAGCTCGAAGAACAAGGACTAAATACAACCATCACAGCACCAGCGCTGCCGCTCAGCGGCAACATTTCCCAACTCACAGCGATTGAATCTCTGTTCGATACGTTACCGGATACCGCCCACCTCGTTGGCTGGTCGCTGGGCGGTGAGCTTGCTCTGGCCTACACACTCTGCTTCCCTGAACGGGTGCGTTCACTCACGCTGATCAGTAGCACACCCTGCTTTATGCAGCGCCCGGATTGGGAACTGGGCCAACCTGCTACGCTACTGGATGATTTTGATCAGCGCCTCATTGAAAGCTCCGCTGCACTATTGAAGCGCGTCTCCACACTGATTCGCTATGGTGACACCACAGCCATGCGCGACCGAATAATGTCAGAACAACTGCAACAGTATGCAGAGCCAAACGCAGAACGTTTAACATCCGGCCTTAAATTCCTGCGCACGATTGACCTGCGCGCGGCCTGCACTACACAGACTGATCTGCCCCCCATCTCACTGATCCACGGATCGGCTGATGGTGTGGTGCCTCTCGCCGCTGCAGAATGGTTGTCTAACGAACTCAAGGCCAAGTTATCGATTTTTGATCATGCGAGCCATGCCTTACCGTTAACCCATGCCGGGCAGATTGCAGCCAACCTGGTCCACAACGTATGAGTCAGGTTCGCCAAAGCTTTAATCGTGCTGCATCGTCTTACGATGCTGTAGGCACCTTGCAGCATCAGGTCGCCAGAGCGCTTACGACATTAGCTTCCGAGAAGCTACCGGCAAGTTTGAGCGGCAACCTGCTCGATGCAGGTTCGGGCACCGGCTATTGCCTTGAAGATCTATACAACTACTTTAACGATGCCCGCTTTATAGCCATCGATTTTGCCGAACGGATGCTGCAATCGATCCCTGAGCACCCAGAGACCCTTCGGGTTAGCGCCGATCTTCAAACACTCCCTATCGCATCCGGCACTATAAACGTTTATCTTTCCAGCCTTGCCTGGCAATGGTGTGATCCTGCGCGCGCATCTCAAGAGGCAGCTCGTGTACTCACGGCTAAGGGTGCGTTCTTTCTGGCAACGCTGACGCAAGGAACCTTTCGGGAATTAGCGCAATGCCTCCAAGGCTGTAGCCTAACCCCCACCGATCACCTGCTCCACTGTTTGCCGGCACATCAGATTCAATTGACCATTGAAGCTGCCGGCCTGGAGATTGTCGATATCTCAACCATACCGATTACGACCTGGCACGCAGACTTTAAATCCCTTCGCCGTTCAATTCGCGGGGTTGGCGCCAACCATCTACCAGCACAGATAGCCCCTGCTATGAATCGCAAAACACGTACGCAGCTCATTGAAGCCTACGAGGGTTTACGCACACCACAAGGTTTACCGCTAAGCTATGAAGTCCTGATGATTCATGCCCGCAAACGCTAAACAACGCTCTATGGCTCAAGCATTTTTTATTACCGGCACTGATACCGAAATTGGCAAAACGCATGCCACCTGTGCCCTACTGGCCGCGGCCAATAGCCAGGGTTTGCGTGCCGTTGCCTTAAAGCCGGTGGCCGCCGGCATTGATGCAACCGGACGTAACGATGATGTCGTTCACCTTATGGCTGCCAGTAACGTTGCACTGCCTGAACGCACGGTGAACCCGTGGTTGCTCCCGGAACCGCTCTCGCCACATATCGCTGCACGCCTAGCCGGGGTAGAAATTACCATCGAACCGATCGCACAAAGTTTTACTTCAGCACAAGCCGTCGCTGATCTAGTTCTGGTTGAGGGCGTTGGGGGGCTGTATGCACCCCTCTCTGAAACACTGACTCAACCTGACCTAATCAAGGCACTCAATATTCCAGTGATCCTGGTCGTTGGATTACGTCTGGGTTGTCTCAACCATGCTCTGCTGACGGCTGATGCTATCGCGCGTCATGGCTTGCGCCTCGGTGGTTGGATCGGCAACTGCATCGATCCGGCATTCCAGGCGCTGGAAGACAACCTGCGCACACTTGAAGCCGGTTTAAAGGCACCATGCCTAGGTGTCTTGCCTTACGCCACAACTACCGATGCCTTACTTGCCAGTCGGCTTACTCTCCCGCAATAATTAGACCATGAAAATCCTTTTTGATCTGCTGCCCATCCTGCTGTTCTTTATTGCCTTCAAAGTCTCTGGCATTTACGTTGCCACTGGCGTTGCCATTGTTGCCACAGCGGCACTCATCGGCTGGACCTGGCTTAAAACACGCAAGGTAGACCCGATGCAATGGGTCAGTCTGGGGCTGATCGTAGTCTTTGGTGGTGCCACTATCTGGTTGCAGGACGAAACATTCATTAAATGGAAACCGACCATTCTGTACTGGCTCTTTGCCATCGTCTTTCTCGTATCCAATCAGTTCATGAACAAGAATCTGGTACGTTCCATGATGGGACATCAGGTCGATCTTCCGCCTGCAATGTGGTCGCGCCTGAATACCCTATGGATTGGCTTCTTTGCCATCATGGGTGGCCTGAATCTGGCAGTCGCCTACAACTTTGATACGGACACCTGGGTTAGCTTCAAACTCTTCGGCGGCATGGGCCTCATGCTGCTCTTTGTGTTAGCACAAGGCCTCTATATGGCCAAACACCTCCCCAAGGAAGGAACGCACTAATGCTTTATCTGATCGTTGGTGAAGACACGCCAAACTCGCTGGAAAAGCGACTTTCTGTCCGCCCAGAGCATGTGGCCCGTCTACAGGCGCTGCAGGCCGAAGGTCGTTTAGTACTAGCCGGCCCTTTCCCTGCGGTTGATTCGCCAGATCCCGGCCCTGCCGGATTCACAGGCAGTGCCATTGTTGCCGAATTTGATTCACTGGCTGATGCACAGGCATGGGCTGAAGCTGATCCTTATGTAGCGGCTGGCGTTTACGGCAACGTGGTCGTCCGTCCTTTCAAAAAGGTGCTGCCAGCCTAAAGCTTTTACGTTTGTTAAACGCGCTTAAGGCGTCCTTAATAAACACAAAAAGACTAGCCAAGAGAGCTATCACGCTTTATGCTGCTCAAATAGATACCACCTCAATCGGGCGGTATTACATGACTTTAGGAATAAAAATGAATCTGAAAGCATTACGCAAGACATCACTCGTTTCTACTCTGATTGCCGCCTCAATTCTGTCGGCAGCAGCTGTTCAAGCTGCCCCAGCAGCAGTCGCAACGGTCAACGGCACGGCTATCCCACAATCACTGGCCAATCTGCTTGTGAGTGAGCGTGTTGCACAAGGCACAAAAGACACACCAGAACTGCGTAACGCGGTTCGTGAAGAACTCATCCAACGCGAGCTGATTCTGCAAGATGCCAAGAAGGCCGGTATCGGTTCACAAGCAGATATCCAGGCAGCCATGAAGCTGGCCGAACAAAATGTACTGATCCGTGCCTATATGGCCAACTTTGCACAAAAGCACCCAGTTTCGGATGAACAGCTAAAGCAGGCTTATGCGCAAATCAATGCCGGCATGGGTAAAGAAGAGTTCAAGACCCGTCACATTCTGGTACCGAGTGAAGCTCAAGCCAAAACCGTCATCAGCAAGTTGAATTCAGGTGACAGCTTCGAATCACTGGCAAAACAGAACTCAACGGATCCCGGCTCTAAAGATAACGGCGGCGATCTGGGTTGGGCTGCACCAAGCAACTTCGTGAAGCCTTTCGGCGATGCCATGACCAAACTGGGCAAGGGTAAATACACCACCGAACCTGTAAAGTCGGATTTTGGCTGGCACGTGATTCTGGTTGAAGACCGTCGCCCACTCACCCCGCCACCGTTTGACCAGGTCAAGGGTCAACTGGCTCAAGCGATTCAGGAACAAGAGTTCCAGCAGCAAATCGCCAAGCAACGCCAGAGCGCAAAGATTCAGTAATCTGTCTCAGTGCTCAAAAAGAACGGGAGGCCTAGGCCTCCCGTTCTTTTTAGGCTGCGTCCAACATCAGCCCAGTGATTTACGTGCGTTGCGGAACATGCGCAGCCATGGGCCATCTTCGCCCCAGACTTCGCCAAACTGGCCCGGATACCACGACATCTGTAACGTACGGAACGTACGTTCTGGATGGGGCATCATCACCGTGAATCGACCATCCGGCGTGGTCACACCGGCAACACCCAGCGGCGAACCATTCGGGTTGAATGGATAACGTTCGGTGGCTGCACCCTGGCTATCGATATAACGCAAGGCTACCGGCACTTTCGCCAGATCCTCTGCCTTAGCAAACTTAGCGCGACCTTCACCATGCGACACGATCACCGGCAGCTTGCTACCGTGCATACCGGCCATAAACAACGATGGCGAATTTGGCACTTCTGCCATTACCAGACGTGCTTCAAACTGCTCGCTCAGGTTACGTACAAAACGTGGCCAATGATCGGCGCCCGGGATCAGATCCTGTAACGTGCTCATCATCTGGCACCCGTTACAGACGCCCAATGCGAAGCTATCTCCACGTTGGAAGAATGCTGAAAAGCCTTCGCGCAGACGTTCGTTAAACAGAATCGTACGTGCCCAACCCTGGCCAGCACCCAGCACGTCACCGTACGAGAAGCCCCCACAGGCAGCCAGGCCGGCAAACTTATCCAGCGTGACACGGCCGGTGAGCAGATCGCTCATGTGCACATCAACAGCGGTGAAGCCAGCGCGATCAAATGCCGCGGCCATTTCTACTTGACCGTTAACACCCTGCTCACGCAGAATGGCCACACGTGGGCGGGCGCCACTATTAATAAACGGTGCCGCGACATTTTCTGATGGATCAAAGGATAGTGCTGCAAACAGACCACGATCTGTGGTGTCCAGAATGCGGTCGTATTCAGCTTGTGCACATGCCGGATTGTCACGTAGTGACTGGATACGGAACGACGTTTCCGACCAGGCGCGCTGTAGTTCAATACGTGGCTCGGCGAAGGCCGTTTTGCCCAGATGCGACACACGGATCTCGTCGGTCTGATTCGGATAGCCAATCACTTCGGAATAACGCGACAAGCCATGCGTACGCAGTCGTGCCATCACCGCTTCGCGATCACTGCGACGCACCTGAATCAATGCACCGAGTTCTTCACTGAACAGTACGCGGAGCAGTTTTTCGTTACGACGGCCTTGCAGAATGCCCGGCTTCTTGTCGTAATCGACATCCTGATCCATTGGATCAACACAGAGGATATCGGCATTGATCGTAACGCCACAACGTGAAGCAAATGCCATTTCGGCAGCAGCGGCAAAAAGACCACCATCTGAACGATCGTGATAGGCCAACAGCAAACCATCTTCATTCAGTGACTGCACTGCCGCGTAGAACGCCTTGAGTTGCTGTGGATCATCGACATCCGGTGCATCATCAGCGGTGGCATCGAACACCTGCGCCAGTGCGGAACCGCCCAGACGGTTCTTACCATTACCCAGATCAATCAGAATCAATTCACTATCCGCTTCGTCGCGGTTCAGCTCTGGCGTCAGTGTCTTGGCAATATCAGGCACACGAGCAAAAGCAGTAACGATCAACGACAATGGCGATACCACTTCTTGCGGTTTACCATTCTCATCCCAACGCGTACGCATCGAGAGCGAATCCTTCCCTACAGGGATGGCCACATCAATAGCTTGGCACAACTCGGACACGGCTTTTACGGTATCGAACAAACGGGCATCTTCACCCGGCGCACCGGCAGCTGCCATCCAGTTGGCCGATAGCTTGATATCCGCCATGGTGCTAACACGTGCAGCCGCCAGATTGGTGAGCGCTTCACCGACGGCCATACGACCCGATGCTGGTGCATCCAACACAGCGACCGGTGTGCGCTCACCCATGGCATAAGCTTCGCCCAGGCGGGTGTTGTAACCCATTGCTGTTACAGCCACGTCGGCTACTGGCACTTGCCATGGGCCGACCATCTGATCACGGGCGGTTAAACCACCCACGCTACGGTCACCAATGGTGATGAGAAATGATTTGTCCGCAACTGATGGCAGACGCATCACACGGTATGCCGCTTCTTTCAACTCAATGGCATCTGCATCCAGTGCAGCGGCCTGCTCTGCCGTATGGGTGACGTCACGCGTCATGCGTGGCGGTTTACCCAGCAAGGCATGCATCGACATATCCACAGCGTGGTTGTTGAACAGGCTATCGCTAACAATCAGCTGGCCTTCAACGGTTGCCGTACCGACCACAGCAAACGGGCAACGTTCGCGTTCACACAATGCGGCAAAACGTTCGATATCTTTAGCAGCAATCGCCAACACATAGCGCTCTTGCGCTTCGTTACACCACAGCTCGGCCGGGCTCATGCCCGGATCTTCACTCTGAATGGCACGCAATTCAAAACGGGCACCGACACCACCCGAGTGCGCCAGTTCGGGCATGGCATTCGATAGACCGCCCGCACCCACGTCATGGGCTGAAAGAATCGGGTTATCTGCACCCATCTGCCAGCAACGATCAATCACTTCCTGTGCGCGGCGTTCGATTTCCGGATTACCACGTTGTACCGATGCAAAGTCCAGATCGGCCTGGTTGCTACCTGAGGCCATCGACGAAGCAGCGCCACCGCCCAGACCAATCAACATGCCCGGACCACCCAGCTGCACAAACAGTGTCCCCGGCTCGAAACTTTCCTGCTTGAAAGACTGACCCGCCTGAATAGAACCCACGCCACCGGCAATCATGATGGGCTTGTGATAACCGTGAACGGTATCACCCACCACTTGCTCATACGTACGGAAATAACCCGCCAGATTCGGACGACCGAATTCGTTGTTAAATGCCGCCGCACCAATCGGGCCTTCGATCATGATGTCCAGCGCGCTAGCGATACGATCCGGCTTGCTAGCGGGACGCTCCCAAGGTTGCTTGGCATCCGGCAGATTCAAATTCGATACGGTAAAGCCACAGAGGCCGGCCTTAGGTTTAGAACCACGACCGGTAGCACCTTCATCACGAATCTCACCGCCCGAGCCCGTTGCTGCGCCGGGAAATGGAGAAATGGCGGTTGGGTGATTATGTGTTTCTACCTTGGCCAGATAGTGCGTCAATTCATTGTTAAAGGCATAGGTGCCATCATCGGTCGGATAGAAGCGCTCGACCTCGGCACCTTCCATGATGGCGGCGTTATCCGAATAGGCAACGACCGTACCCTGTGGCGTTTTGTTATGCGTATCGCGAATCATGCCGAACAAGGACTTAGCTTCAGTCACGCCATCGATAATCCAGTCGGCATTGAAAATCTTGTGACGGCAGTGCTCTGAGTTGGCCTGCGCAAACATCATCAGCTCTACGTCAGTCGGGTTGCGCCCGGCTTCTGTAAAGATATTCATCAGGTATTCGACTTCATCATCCGACAGGGCCAGACCCATGTCGCGATTGGCAGCTTCCAGTGCTGGACGACCACCCGAAAGGATGTCTACGGTTGCCAGAGGACGTGGGGCGACATGATCAAACAGTGCATGCGCAGCTTGCACGCTATCAAGCACCGTCTCGATCATGCGGTCATGAAACAGCGCTGCCAGCGCAGCACGCTCAGCGGCCGAAGGGCTTTTCTTGCCAGCAACTGGCAGGAAGCGGATGACGCGTTCAACACGAACCACATTACCCAAACCACAGTGACGCAAAATATCGGTGGCCTTGGATGACCAGGGAGAAATCGTGCCCAGACGTGGCGCCACAATAAACGCACCCGCTAGATCTTCTGCTGCACCGGTTGCTTCCAGCACGGCATTGAGGCGATCTGTTTCAGCAGCATCCAGCGGCGCCGACAGTTCGACCAGATAGAGGTAATCACTCTCGACCCCGGTAATTGCCGGCCAGGCCGTCTTCAGTTTTTCCAGCAAACGTTGGGTGCGGAATTCGGAAAGTGCGGCAGCACCACGGAGAGCAATCACAGACGACATGAGCAAGACCCAGATAACCGGCAAAACGCAAAGCTCAGGCAAAAAATAACCCGTCACTTGCGTGCAACCGAAGAGACCAAAAAGAAGGTTGAATTATAGCGGAGAGCCCCCTGCGGCAGGATAAAATAAGGCTTTATCACTGACCGGCGGCAAAACCGTGGATTCAG